>NZ_JBSGDP010000005.1:0-158011 GCF_053602435.1 Nocardia sp. NPDC004415 | reverse complement strand
GGTCAGCAGAGGCCGCGCAGCTGCTCGATCAGCTTGATCCGGCCCGGGGCGTCCTCGGCCAGCGGCACGACGTTGAGCGTGGTGACGCCCGCCTCGGCCATGGCCGCGACGCGCTCCTTGACGAAGCTCTCGGTACCGATCAGCGACACGTCGCGGACCAGGTCGTCGGGCACGGCCTGCGCGGCGGCCTGCTTGTCGCCGGCCAGGTACAGCTCCTGGATGCGGTCGGCGGCGGCGCCGTAGCCGTACTTGGTGGCCAGGGTGTGGTAGAAGTTCTTGCCCTTGGCACCCATGCCGCCGATGTAGAGGGCCAGGTGCGGCTTGACGAATTCCAGCAGCGGCGTGACGTTCTCGCCGATCGCCAGCGGCGGGCCGGCGAAGATGTCCAGCGCGCCGAGCGCCGGATCACGCTTGGCCTTACCCGCGGCCAGCGCGTCGCCCCAGACGTCGTTCGCCTTCTCCGGCAGGAAGAAGATGGGCTGCCACCCGTTGGCGACCTCGGCGGCCAGTTCCACGTTCTTCGGGCCGAGTGCGGCCAGCAGCACCGGGATGTCCTCGCGCACCGGGCGATTGATCAGCTTGAGCTCTTTGCCCAGGCCGGTGCCACGCTCGGCGGGCAGCGGGATCTGGTAGTACTTGCCCTGGTAGTTGAGCTTCTCGCGCCGCCAGACCTTGCGGCAGATCTCCACCAGCTCGCGGGTGCGCCCGATCGGGGCGTCGTAGGGCACACCGTGGAAACCCTCGATCACCTGCGGGCCGGAGGCGCCGATGCCGAGGATGAAGCGGCCGTCGGAGACGAAGTCCAGGCCCGCGGCGGTCATCGCGGTCAGGCTCGGGGTGCGGGTGTAGAGCTGCAGGATGCCCGAGGCCAGCTGCACGCGTTCGGTGCGAGCGGCCAGGTAACCCAGGGCGCTCACCGCGTCGAACGAGTACGCCTCGGGCACGAAGACGATGTCGAGACCGGCGCGTTCCAGGTCGGCGACCTCGGCCGCCACCTCCTTGAAACCGCCCGAGTAGTTGATGCTCAATCCGATGCGCATGACACCCAACATAGCCTCGGGCACCCGACGGACCCCGACCGGTCGGTCTGTCGGCACAGGTGCTGGTCGGGCGGGGTTCCCGGGCGGGCACCCGGTAGCGTTGACAACGATCACCGTCGCAGTTCTCGCCGCATCGAAAGGCCACCCCGTCGTGTCGCAGCCCACCGTCTCGCCGCAGCAGCTCGCCCCCTCCTTCGGTGCGGTGACCCTCGAGCAGTATCTGTCGGATCTGGCCGCGAAGGTGCCCGCCCCCGGCGGTGGCGCGGTGGCCGCGCTGCACGCCGCCCAGGCCGCGGCGCTGGTGGCGATGGTGGCGCGCTACACCACTCGCGCCAAGGACGCCGAGCACAAGCCGGTCGTGGAGCGGATCATCGAGGCCGCCGACGCCGCCCGCGCCCGCGCGCTGGCCCTGGCCGAAGCCGACGCCGCCGCGTTCACCGCGGTCGGTGCCGCCTACAAGCTGCCCAAGGACTCCGAGGCCGAGCAGGCCGCGCGCACCGCCGCGATCGAGGCCGCGCTGGTGGAGGCCGCCCGGGTGCCCGCCGCGGTCGTGGACGAGGCCGACGAGATCCTGTCGCTGGCCGCCGAACTGCTCCCGATCGGCAACCCGAACGTGGTCACCGACATCGGTGCCGCCGCCGACGCCGCCCGCTCCGCCGCGCTGAGCTCGCAGCTCAATATCGAGATCAATGTCGCCTCGCTGCCCGCCGCCCTCGGCGACCCCTTCGCCGCCACCCTGCTGCGCGTGGACACCATCGCCGCGCGCGCCGACGCCCTGCACGGCGACGTGCTGCGTGCCGTGCGCGGCTGAGTTCAGCCCGCGGTGAGCACGATCTTGCCGCGGACCCCACCGAGTTCGCCGCGCCGATGCGCCGCGGCGAGCTCGGTGATCGGCAGGATCTCGGCGATGTGCACCGACAGCTCACCCCCGCCCACTGCGGCGGCGAGGTCGTCCAGCGCGACGGTCGACGGCTCGACGAAGAATCGCTCGACGCGGGAATCCCGGTGTGCCGCCGGGCCTTCCAGGGCGATCACGCGGCCGTCCGGGCCGAGTACCCGCAGTGACCGCTCGGTGTGGTCGTCACCGATGGTCTCCAGCACCAGGTCGACCTCACCCACCGCGGTGGTGAAATCCACGGCGCGGTAATCGATCACGTCCTCGGCACCGAGATCGCGCAGGTACCCGTGGTGTTCGGGTCGCGCGGTACCGATGACCCGCGCGCCCCGGCGCACGGCGATCTGCACGGCCAGGTGCCCCACTCCCCCGGCGGCGGCGTGCACCAGCACCCGCGTACCGGGCTGCACCGCGGCCAGCGCCTGCCATGCGGTGAGCCCGGCCACCGGGAGCGCCGCGGCCGTCACCGGGTCGAGCCCGGCGGGGACCGCGGCCAGCCGATCCTGGTGTGCCACCACGTATTCGGCATTGGCGCCACCGAAGACCATCCCGAACACCGTCTCCCCGACCGCGAACCGGGCCGCGCCCGCGCCGCGTGCGACGACCACCCCGGACACATCGAGCCCGAGGACCAGCGGTGGCGCGCCGAGCTTGTCGTTGCGGCCGCAGCGCACCTTACGGTCCGCCGCGTTCACACTCGTGGCCACCACACGCAGCAACACCTCCCCCGGACCCGGCTCCGGTCGCGGCGCCTCCTCCCGCTCGAACACCTCGGGACCGCCGAACACTGTCTGCACCATCTGCCACATGTGATCGAGTCTGCGGGGTGCGGTCTCTTCCGGGAAGTAGGCACCTTTCGGATAGTGTGGTACCTCATGGATACCACCGAGCGCGCGAGTTCCGTCGAGGCGTTCCTGCGTGACTGCCCCGCGCGACAACTGCTCGGCGTGCTCGCCGACAAATGGGTGCTGCTGGTACTGGGCACCCTGCGCGCGGCCGACGGGCCGGTGCGGTTCAACGAGCTGCGCAGGCGCCTGGACGGGATCACCCAGAAGATGCTCACCAAGACGCTGCGCGATCTCGAACGCGACGGACTGGTGCGCCGCGCGGTGTATCCCACCGTGCCGCCCCGGGTCGAGTACTCGATCACCCCGCTGGGCGCGGATCTGGGCGGGATCAGCGCGCAGATGGGCGCCTGGGTGGTGCGCCACCACGACGAGATCGCCGCCGCCAGAGCCGAATTCGACGCCGCGCTGGCCGTCGAGCCCACGCCGCTGCCCCGGCCGGGTCGCGCGCACTGAGCTCCGGTCTCGAACCGGGAACGATTTTTCGAGTGCCTCACCAGCACGAACACAAGACGACACTCCGGCGGGCCGGGCGGCCGTTATCACTTCGATAGGTCGAGTTGATCATGGCGGCCTAGACTTGGTGTCCGCCTACGAGTGAGTGAAGGGGTGGCGTTTATGAGGAGCGCACTTCGTTTCCTGTTCGTCCCGATCATGGCGGCACTACTGGCCGTGTTCTGGTCCGGAGCCGCGTCCGCGGCGGTCGTCGCCGACACACCGGACGCCCGGCTCACCGGGATATCCCCCGCCGCCGGGCAGGTCGTCGGCATCGCCGCCCCGGTGACGTTCACCTTCGCCGCCCCCGTCACCGATCGGGCGGGTGCCGAGCGCGCCGCCTCGGTCCGCGCGGGCGAGGCACTGCCGGGCACCTTCGCCTGGCTCGACGACACCCACCTGCAGTGGACCGCCGCGGGCACGCTGCCCGCGAGCTCACCGATCTCGGTCGGATTCGGTACCCAGCGCACCGAATTCCAGACCAACGGCGGGGTCTACGCCGAAGCGAACATGTCGGCGCACACCTTCACCGTGAGCATCGGCGGCCAGGTGGTGCGGACGATGCCCGCCTCGATGGGCAAGCCCGGCTTCGAGACGCCGACCGGCACCTTCCCGGTGCTGGAGAAGTTCCGCTCGCTGGTCTTCGACTCGCGCACCATCGGCATCCCGCTGGACTCGCCCGAGGGCTACATCATCGACGGCGAATGGGCCGTGCGGCTCACCTGGGGCGGGGTGTTCGTACACTCGGCGCCGTGGTCGGTGGACTCGCAGGGCAATGCCAATGTCAGCCACGGCTGCATCAATCTCGCCCCCGACGACGCCGCCTGGTACTACGAGAACGTCGGCATCGGCGATCAGGTCTACATCCACTGGTGACGCGAATCGCTCGTGGCATTCGGCGATCCCACCGTCAGCGCAGTATCGTGCCTCGTAACGAAATCGTTGCGAGACAGACCTGACGGCGACAGCCTGATGAAGGTGGGGCGATGGATCGACCGGATGCACACAGACCGACCGGGGCTCGGCGGCCCCGACACCGGGTCGAAGGCGGGCCGACCACCCCCGCCGGGATTCCGGTGATCCCGGTCTCGGCCGTGCTCACCGAGGACAGCTTCCCCACCGATCGGCTCCCGGTGGTCGGTGGACGCTTCGATCCCGTCGCGCGCCACGCGCTCGCCGACACCGCGTTCGCCATCGAGGAGCCCGACAACGGCCCCGACACCGACGAACTGCCGATCATCACCCCCGACACCCGCGCCCCCGAGCCCGTCCGCGTTCCCGCACCGCTGCCCGCCCGCGCACCGTGGGAGCCGCAGGACGAGCCGGAACCCGAAACCGACCGTCCCGCACCGGATTACCTCGGCGACGACGAGGTCTTCGCCCGGATGATCGACCGCTCGCGCCGCCGCCGCATGCCGCGCTGGGCGGCCCCGCTGGCGGCCTCGGTCGCCGGCGCGGTGCTGATCGGCGGGGGCTGGTTCCAGTTCAGCGGTCCCGCACCGGAATCCACCGCGTCGAGCACGCCCATCGAGAGTGTGGCCGCACCCGCGGCGGGTGCCTGCCCGCCCCAGCAGATCGGCAGCCAGGTGCAGGGCAACGGGCCCGGCGGCACCGAGAACGGGATCGCGGCCATCCTCGCCTTCCAGCACGCCTACTACGTGGCGCGCTCCGGTGACCAGGCACGCACCCTGGTGGCCGCGAACGCCGCGCTGCCCACCGGCTCCGAGATCCAGGCGGGCATCGACACCATCCCGATCGGCACCACGCACTGCCTGGCGATCTCGCCCGCGGGCTCCGACGGCCGCTACCAGGTGACGATCACCGAATACCGGCCCGACGAGGTGCCGATCCGCTACAACCCGCAGCTGGTCGGCACCGCCGAGATCGGCGGCAAGACTCTGATCACCTCGATCGGGCCCGCGCGCTAGACCGAGCCGTTCAGGCGCGGGCCTTCTCGGCCGCGACGACCACATGGCGCATGAGCAGCGCGGTGGTCACCGGGCCGACCCCGCCGGGGACCGGGCTCAGCGCGGCGGCCTTGCCGAGGACCGCGGCGGCGTCCACGTCACCGACGATGCCACCGTCGGCGGCCTCGTTGGTGCCCACGTCGATCACGACGGCGCCCTCGGCGATGTGCTCGCCGGTGACCAGCCCGATCCGGCCCGCGGCGGCGACCACGATCTCGGCGGGCGCGGTGACGGCGGCCAGATCCGCGGTGCGCGAATGCGCCACGGTGACCGTCGCGTGCTCGGCCAGCAGCAGCTGCGCGAGCGGCTTGCCGACGATGTTGGAACGCCCGACCACGGTGACCGGCCTGCCCCGCAACGCGATGCCGTGATGCTTCAGCAGCTCCACCACCGCCTCGGAGGTGGCGGGCACGAAGCCGTCGAGGCCGGAGGCCAGCAGGCCCAGCGACAGCGGGCTCACGCCGTCGACGTCCTTGCTCGCGGCGATGGCCGAACTCACGTCGTCGAGGGCGACACCGGCGGGCAGCGGGGTCTGCAACATGATCGCGTCGGTGGCCGGGTCGGCGCTGCGCGCGCTCAGCTCGGCGCGGATCGTCTCGGCGCTCGCGTCGGCGCCGAGATCGATGCGCTCGCAGGCGATGCCGAGGCGTTCGGCGGCCTTGCGCAGCGAGTTCACGTACCAGGCGCTGGCCGGGTCGTCGTTGGCGACGATCAGCGCCAGCGTCGGGGCGGTGCCCGCGGTCGTGAGCGCGGCGGCGCGCTCCTTCGTGTCGGCGTTGATGGCGGCGGCGAGTTCCTTGCCGGTCAGCGAAGCGGTATCCACGGTGGGTCAGCTTATCCGCCGCCGGGCGGGCACCGGACCGCCGGGCCGCGACGCGCGGAACGGCCGAGCCTCCCCGGCACCGCGCGGGACCGCCCGTACTGTGTCGGCAGCTCTGCCGTCAGCTCTGCCAGCACGTACCGATCCGTTCGCGGGAAGGGTGTCGACTGTTGTGAAGATCTCCAGGCATTGGAAGCAGGTGGCCGCGGCCGCCGCCGTGGTGGCCGCACTCACCACCGCCGGGGTCGGCCCGGCCGGCGCCGAAGGCGAGGCGACCGCGCTCTACAACTCGGCCCAGCAGCATTTCCTCGACGGTGACGACGCCGCGGGCCGCGCCGATCTGCGCGCCCTGATCGCCGCCGACCCGCACGACACCGAAGCGCTGGCACTGCAGGCGATCTGGTCGCACTACGCGGGTGATCCGGCCGCGGTGGGCGAGGCGCTGGGCCGCCTGGGCGCCGTCGACGCGGGCATGGCCGCGGGCACCGACCGGGTGCTGCGCGCGGTGACCGCCGCGGTCTCCACGCTGCCCAATCCGCTGCCCGCGCTGGTGGGTCCGCAGACCGGCATCGTGGTGCTGGGCTACGGCCTGCTGCCCGACGGCGCGCTGCGCCCCGAACTGGAGAACCGGCTCACCGCGGCCTGGATCCAGGCGGTCGCCGCGCCGTTCTCGCCGGTCGTGGTCACCGGCGGCAATCCGCAGAACGGCATCTCCGAGGCCGAGGCGATGCGGCGCTGGCTGATCGGGCGCGGCCTGCCCGCCGATCGCATCCACGTGGAGGACCGGGCCGGGTCGACGGTGCAGAACGCGCTGTTCAGCACCCGGCTGCTGCGCGATCTGGGCGCGACCAGCGCCGTGGTGGTGACCTCGCCGAACCACATCCGCCGCGCGGTCGCCGATTTCATCGTCGCGGGCACGAATGTGGTGGGCGCGATGACCTCGCTCGAACAGCTGGTCTCGCAGCTGCCGCCGCCAGCGCGCAGTGCCCAGCGCGGGATCTATCTCGACGCCACCCGCACCTTCGAACTCGACAGCTCCCGCTGAGCCACCGGTAGTTCACTTGCCCGGCACGGGACAATCTCCGCATGGGTGATTCCACGACCGGTCCGGTGATCGCGGCGCTGCGCCGTGCGGGCTGTGTGTTCGCCGAGAACGAGGCGGCCTTGCTGATCGAGGCCGCCGCCGGTGACCCGGCCCGGCTGGACGACCTGGTCGGGCAGCGGGTCGCGGGGACGCCGCTCGAGTATCTGCTGGGCTGGGTCGAGTTCCGCGGGTTGCGGGTCGGGGTGCGGCCGGGGGTGTTCGTACCGCGGCAGCGCACGGCGTTCCTGGTGGAGCAGGCCGTGCTGGGGGTCGCGGACGGGTCCGAGCAGGTCTGTGTCGTCGACCTGTGCTGCGGGTGCGGCGCGCTCGGGCTCAGTGCCACCGGTGAGCTGGCCGCGCGCGGGCACAGCGTGGAACTCGTCGCCGCCGATATCGATCCGGTCGCCGTCGAGTGCGCCCGCGCCAATCTCGCGCCGGTGAGCGCCCCGGTGTTCACCGGCGACCTTTTCGACGCGCTGCCCGCCGATCTGCGCGGGCGCGTCGATGTGCTGCTGGCGAATACGCCGTATGTCCCCAGTTCCCGGGTCGCGGATCTGCCGCCCGAGGCGCGCGAGCACGAGCCGCTGGTCGCCCTCGACGGCGGGGCCGACGGGCTCGACGTGTTCCGCCGGGTGGTCGCGGGAGCCGCCCGCTGGCTGGGACCGGGTGGATCGGTGTTGATCGAGATCGGGAACGGGCAGATCGATGCCGCCGACGCCGCGCTGGTCGCGCACGGGCTGGTGCCCCGGATCGAGCAGTCCGAGCAGTACTACGCGACGGTCGCGATCGGCACCCGGCCGAGGTGATCGCGCGCCACCTCGCGCGTGGCCGGTGGTGGCGGCAGTCGATGCAACCCGGCGCCCGGTGCCGGAAACGGCGCTGCCCCCGCCGATTCCCGGGTCGGCGGGGGCAGTGGCACCGGATGTCTACTTGCGGCCGGTGAACTGGTCCATCGAGTGGTACACGCCCACCGCGTTGAGGTAGAGGTCGCGGATCTTGATCGGCAGCAGGCCGGTCAGCGCGCGGTTCATCCGCGAGGTCCACGGCAGCACCACCAGGGCGCCACCCTTCTTCATCTCCGACCACGAGGTGTCGACCACCTCGTTCTGCTCGAGCATCGGGGTGAACAGGATGCCCTTGGCGCCGTCGAACATGCCGGTGTTGATGTAGGTCGGACAGACCGTGGTCACCTTGACGTGCGCGTGGCCCGCCTGCTCGAGCTCCAGGCGCACCGAGTCCGACCAGCCCAGCGCCGCCCACTTCGAGGCCGCGTAGACGGCCATGCGCGGGTTGGCCACCAGACCGGCCGAGGACGCGATGTTGAGGATGCGCGCCTCCCCGGCACCGGCGACCATGCCGGGCAGGAACTCCAGGGCGATGTACATCGGGGCCAGCGAGTTGATCGCCATGGTCTTGTCGATGTCGGTGCGGTTCTCGGTTTCCCAGAAGTAGGTGTTGCCGCGCACGATGCCCGCGTTGTTCACCAGGATGTCGATGCCGCCGACGGCCTTGCGGACCTCTTCGGCGGTCTCGCGGATGGAGTCCTGCGAGGACACGTCCACCACGAACGGGTGCACCTTGCCGCCCTGGGCGGTGAGCTGGGCGGCGGTCTCGCGCAGGGCGATCTCGTTGACGTCCCACAGCACCACCGCGTCGGCGCCTTCGCGCACCGCGTGCTCGGCGAACAGCTTGCCCAGGCCCATGGCGGCACCGGTGACCAGCACCCGCTTGCCCGCGACCGTTTCCAACTTCATCTGGCTACCTACCCCTGCTTCTGTTCTCGCTGCTACTTCTGGCGCAGCGTCTTCATGACGCCGAAGACCAGCGTCATCGTCTTGGCCCACATCTGCTCGGACATGCCGGGCAGCGGCGCGATCGGCAGCACCCGCTGCACCGCGACGGTCTGGGTGTCGATGTACTTGAGCAGGCCCTCGGGACCGTGGCGACGGCCCTGACCCGAGATGCCGAGACCACCGGACGGCGCGTCGACGCTGCCCCACGCGGCGATGAAGCCCTCGTTGACATTGACCGAGCCCGCGTTGATCTGCGCGGCGACGCGCTTGCCGCGCTCGATGTCCTTGCTCCACACGCTGGCGTTGAGGCCGTAGGCGGTGTCGTTGGCGGCCTCGACGGCGGCCTCGTCGGAGTCGACCTTGTAGATCGAGACGACCGGACCGAAGGTCTCCTCGCGGTACACGGTCATCCCGGGCTCGACGCCGGTCAGGACGGTCGGCTCGTAGAAGTACGGGCCCAGGTCGGGGCGGGCACGGCCGCCGGCGAGCACCTTGGCGCCCTTGGCGACGGCATCGTCGACGTGGGCGGTGACGGTGTCGAGCTGACGCTGGAAGGTCAGCGAGCCCATGTCGCGGCTGTAGTCGAGCTCGCCACCCAGCGACATGTTCTTGACGTTGCCGACGAATTCGGCGACGAACTGGTCGTAGACCGAGGCGTCGACGTAGATGCGCTCCATCGACTCGCACAGCTGACCGGCCGAGGCGAAGCTGGCGCGCACGGCCAGCTTGGCCGCCTTGGACACGTCGGCGTCGGCGAGCACCAACAGCGGGTTCTTGCCGCCGAGCTCGAGCGAGTAGCCGATCAGGCGCTCGCCCGCCTGCTGGGCGATGGTGCGGCCGGTGGCCGAGGAGCCGGTGTAGTCGACGTAGTCGGCGCGGGCGATCACCTCGCCGCCGATCTCGCGGCCGCGGCCGAGGACCGCCTGCCACAGCCCGCGCGGCAGGCCCGCGCGCTCGGCAGCATCGATGGCCCACAGCGCCGAGAGGGCGGTCTGGTTGTCCGGGCGGGCCACGACGGCGTTGCCCGCGATGAGGGCGGGCAGGGCGTCGGAGGCCGACAGGGCCAGCGGGTAGTTCCACGGCGAGATGACCGCGACGACACCCTTGGGCCGGTGGTGCACCTCGACCGAGGTGAGGACCGGCAGCACGCCGCGCGGCTTGCGGTCGGCCAGCAGCTTGGGCGCGACGGCGGCGTAGTAGCGCGAGTTCAGCGCGACGTCGGCGACCTCGTCGAAGGCGTGCGGGCGGGACTTGCCGGTCTCGGTCTGCACGATGTCGAGGATGGTGTCCTGCTCGGCGAGCACGAGGTCGTGGAAGCGGCGCACGATCTCCACGCGCTCCTTGACCGGCACCTTGGCCCAGTCGCGCTGCGCGTGCCGGGCCACGGCGAAGGCGCGCTCGATATCGGCGATCGAGGACTGCGGCAGGTCGCCGATCTTGTGTCCGGTGGCGGGCGCGAAGACCGCCACCGAGGGCGCGCCACCGGCCACACCGCGATCGAACAGGGGCTTGACCAGGCTGGTCGGCAAGGCGGTGGGTTCGGCGGTCAGCTCGGGGGCTGTCGTCATTGTCGGCCCTTCTCCTCAACAGATGGGTCGCGCGGAGCGGTCGCGCTCGTTCGGCTATTTGCTGAACACTAGTGTTAGATTAATAGCCGGGGCCGGTCCCGTGTCAAGCTTTCCGTCGAGGTTCGACGGCTGTGAGGGAGGTGCGATGACCGCAGATCCGACCGCCGCGCGTCGTGGGCGGCCACCGCAGACCGAGGAGCAGGCCGAGGAGGTCCGCGCCCGGATCATCCTGGCGACCGCCGAGGTGTTCACCCGCAACGGTTCGCGCGGACTCAGCGTCGCCCAGATCATCGAGCAGGCGGGCCTGGCCCGGCCGACCTTCTACCGCTACTTCGGCAATGCCTCCGAGCCGCTGCGCGCGGTGCTCGACGCCTCCAACGACGGCCTGGTCGGCGGGATCAGGGCGGCGCTCACCGGCACCGACGAGCCCGTTCAGCTGGGCATCCGGCTCATCGACGCCTACGTCGACTGGGCGCGCGGGCACGGGCCGATGCTGCGGCCGCTGTTCGCCGAGCTGCACGATCCGGGCTCGCCGGTCTCGGCCTATCGCGAACGCGCCCTCGACGACATCCGCGATCTGGTGCGCAAGACCTTCGGCGAGCTCGGCCGCCCCGCGCCCAGCCCCCTGGACCTGGACGCGGCCCTGCACGTGTGCGAGTACGTCGTCTACCGGCTCACCGTGGGCACCGAACCCGGCAGCGATCCCGATCCCGCGCTGGCCTCGGAGGCCCGCGTCACCATGATCCGGCTGCTGCTGGTCACCCTGGGCACCCGCGACGACCTCGCCTACGCGATGGAACTGCCCGGGCTGTTCCCGAACCTCTGACCGCGGCTCGGTCCACACAGAATCTCCACAACTGCGGACAGCCCTCTCCACACCCGCTCGCTAGGGTCTCAGCCATGGAACTCAGTGGGGGCACGACAGGGCAGGCGGTGCGCCGGGTCCTGGTCGTGGACGACGAGGTGACGATCGCCGAGTCGGTGGCGGCGCGGCTACGCGCCGAGGGCTTCGCCGTCGATCTGGCGCACGACGGACCGGGTGCGGTGGCCGCGGCCGCCGCGGGGGAACCCGATCTGGTCGTGCTGGATGTGATGCTGCCCGGTTTCGACGGGCTCGAGGTGTGCCGCCGGATCCAGGCCGAGCGGCCGGTGCCGGTGCTGATGCTCACCGCGCGCACCGACGAGACCGATCAGCTCGTCGGCCTCGGTGTCGGCGCCGACGACTACCTGACCAAACCGTTCTCGATGCGGGTGCTGGCCGCCCGGGTGCACGCGCTGCTGCGCCGGGTGGAGCGGGCCGCCGAGCGCGGCGACACCAGCATCGTCGTCGGCGACCTGCGCATCGACCTGGATCAGCGCCGGGTCTGGCGGGGTGAGGCCGAGGCGCGGCTCACCCCGCTGGAGTTCGACCTGCTGGCCCGGCTGGCCCAGCGGCCGCGGGCGGTGCTGGCGCGCGAGCGGCTGCTCGAGGACATCTGGGACTGGTCCGACGCGGCGGGCACCCGCGCGGTGGACAGTCACGTGAAGGCGTTGCGCCGCAAGCTCGGCGCCGATCTCATCCGCACCGTGCACGGTGTCGGGTACGCGCTGGACGCGCGATGACCGCGCTGCTGGACCTGGTCGCCGAGCGGCTGCCGCGTCCGCTGGACCGGTTGCGGTCGATCAAGCTCAAACTCGCGGTGCTGATGGTGAGTTCGGGGGCGCTCGCCTTCGCCTACTTCTGGGTCCGGATCGGCTGGCTGCCCACCTTCACCACGCTCACCGCCATGATCATCGCGCTGGTCACCTCGCAGTTCCTGGCCCACGGCATCACCCGTCCGCTGCGCGAGATGACCGCGGCCGCGCGGCGGATGGCCCACGGCGACTACAGCTTCCGGGTGCGCGCGACCTCGCGCGACGAGGTGGGTCAGCTGGCGACCGCGTTCAACCAGATGGCCGCCGATCTGGCCGCCGCCGACCGGCAGCGCCGCGACCTCATCGCCAATGTGTCGCACGAGCTGCGCACGCCGGTGACCGCGCTGCACGCCGTGCTGGAGAACCTGGTCGACGGGGTGAGCGAGCCCGATCCGGCGACCCTGCGGACCGCGCTGGCCCAGACCGAACGGCTCGGGCTGCTGGTCTCGGAACTGCTCGACCTGTCCAGTATCGAGGCGGGCGCGTTCACCCTCGACCGCGAAACCCTGCCGCTGGCACCGCTGCTGGCCGAGGTGATCGCCGAGGCCGAGGTGATGACGGCGGCGCTGGGTCGCGGGGTGCGCTTCACCACCTCGATCCGGCCCGCGGCGGCCACCGTGTACGCCGACCGGGCCCGGCTGCACCAGGTGCTGTTCAACCTGCTCGACAACGCGGCCCGGCACGGCCCGTCCGGCGGTGAGGTACGCGTGTCGGCCACCGCGCAGGCCGGGGCGACCGTGCTCGAGATCCAGGACGACGGGCCCGGTATCCCGGAATCCGACCGCGCCACCGTCTTCGACCGTTTCACCCGCGGTGGCCGCACCGACGGCGGCGGCACCGGCCTCGGCCTGGCCATCGCCCGCTGGGTGGTCGACCTGCACGGCGGCACCATCGCCGTCGCCGACCCCGGATCCCGCATCCGCGTCGTCCTGCCCACCACCTGACCTTTTCCCGATCACCCTCCCTGACCACCCGGTCCAGGGACGATCCCGCACATCCACCGGAGGGGACCATGAGCACCACACCCGACCACACCGACCGACAACCGTCCGATCCCGTACCCCCTGCCGCCGCGCCGACATCGGCTGACGCGGCCACCTCTGCCGTCTCGGCGACTTCGGGCACTGCCGCGTCCACGGCCGACCCGACACATCCGGGCGACAGCGCACCTCCGGCCGATCCGACGCGGACGGACGGCGCCACGACACCGGGCGGACCGACGGCGCCACCCGGCACCGCCACCCCAGCCGTGCCGACATCGCCCAGCGGCACTGCGACTTCGGGCGGCCCGACAGCGCCGGAGGGCGGCTCGGCGGAGGCTGCGAGCGCGGGTTCGGTGGGGACGGCCACCGCGGTGCTCGACGCCCCGGACTCCTCCACCGCGGGCTGGTCGACGGCGGCGGCGGAGGTGCGGACCAGTGGGGTGGCCCAATTGCGGGCGGCGCAATGGCAATCGAGCACGTCCATGCCGCCGATGCCGCCTCCACCGCCGCCGATGCCGCGGGTTCCGGCACGGTGGCAGCGGGTGGCGCGGCCCGCGGGTGTCCTCCCCGCCGCCGCCCTCGCCGGGATCGTCGGCGCCTCCGTCCTCCCGATGGACCGCCCCGGCATCGGCTGGCTCGTCACCGGCGCCGCCGTCACCGCGGCCCTGTGCGCGGTCGACCACCGGGCCAGGACCCGCCCCGCGACCGACAGCGCGCCGTCGACGCCCGCCCCGTCGGACCCGAAACCCACCGCACCCCAGCCGACCGGCGCGTCGGTCACCCCGACCGGCACATCAGCCGCGACGAAGCCCGACCGCGCGGTCGCCGACACCACGGGCACCTCGCTCCCGACGAAAGCCGTCGACGCCTCCGCCGGTCCGGTCCCGGACAAGGATTCGGCCGTCGAAGGCGATCCCGCCGGTGGCACCGGCCCCGACGAGAAACGACCGGCGACCGATCCGGCACTCCCCCTGACGGCGGTGGCGCCCGGCATGCCGGGGTCGCTGACGGGCGGGCCGGTGAGTGGAGCGGTTCGGCCCGGGTGGCGGGATCGGGTGTGGTGGGCCGCGGCGGCGTTGGTGTTGCTGGGGGTCGGGGCGGTGCGGGCCGCCGGGTGGTTGTTCGTGTTGTGCGTGTTGGGGGCGGTGGTCGCCGGGTCGCTGGCCGTGTTGGGGCGGCGGAGTGCGCGGGGAACGGTGTACGACATGCTCGCGGTGCCGTTGGCCGTGTTCGGGGCCGTGCCGTGGGCGTTCTCCGGGGTCCGGGCGGCGCAGGCGAGGCCGGCGAAGGCCGGTTGGCAGCGCTACGGGGTGTCGGTGGCGGCGACGGCGGCGTTGCTCGTGGTGTTCGTGCCGCTGCTCGGTGGGGCCGACGCCACCTTCGCGGGGCTGTTGAGCGGGCTGGTGCCCGAGGTGGACGGTGCGTCGGCGTGGCAGTGGATCCTGCTGTTCGGGGCGGTCGGTGCGGGGGCGCTGGGTGCGCTGTATCTGCTGGCCGGTCCGCCCGAGGCGGCCACGGCGGCGGCGCGGCCGCGGCGGTTGTGGTCGCGCGGGGAGTGGGTGCTGCCGGTGGGTGCGCTGGTGGTGTTGTTCGGTGCGTTCGTCGGCGCGCAGTTCGTGGCGCTGTTCGGCGGTGACGACTATGTGCAGCGGACCGCCGGGCTCACCTATGCCCAGTACGCGCGCAGCGGCTTCTGGCAGCTGTCGGCGGTGAGCATCCTGACCCTGGGCGTGATCTTCGCGGTGCTGCACTGGTCGGCGCAGGACTCCGCGGCCGATCGGCGCTGGCTGCGGGTGCTGCTGAGCGCGTTGAGCGTGCTGACCCTGGTCATCGTGGGGTCGGCGCTGGGCCGGATGTGGACCTATCAGCAGGCCTACGGGTTCACCGTGCTGCGGCTGCTGGTGCAGTTGTGCGAGCTGTGGGTGGGTCTGGTCTATGTGCTCGTGCTGGTGGCGATCGCGCGGCTGCGCTGGAGCTGGGTCTCGCGCGCGGCGGTGGGGACCGCGCTCGGCACGCTCATCGCGCTGGCCGTGGTGAACCCGGAAGGGTTCGTCGCCGACCGCAATATCGCCCGCTGGCAGGACGGCGAACGGCTCGACACGGTCTACCTGCGTCAGCTCTCCCCCGATGTGCTGCCAGCGCTGCGCGAGCTTCCCGACCCGCTGCGCACCGACATCGAGACCCCGATCCTGGCCGATCTGGACAGCGAGCCGTGGTGGGCGTGGAACTTCTCGCGCAGTACGGCGCGCTGATCAGCCGCCGGTGCTCCGGGACAGGCCACTGGCCCGGAGCACCCGGCGCCCGATCGCGGCGCGAATGGATTCCTCGGTGCCGATGATGCGCACGTGGCTGCGCGCCCTGGTGATGGCGGTGTAGAGCAGTTCCCTGGTGAGCAGGGTGGATTCGGGTTCGGGCAGCACCACCGAGACGGTGTCGTACTGGCTGCCCTGGCTGCGGTGGATGGTCATCGCGAAAACGGTGACCACCGCCGGGAACTGGGTGGGGTGCACCAGGTACGGTTCGCTGCCGCGCTGGAGGGCGGCGCGCAGCGAACCGTCGGGACGCCGGATGATCACGCCGGTGTCGCCGTTGTAGATGCGGGCCTCGTGATCGTTGGCGGTGACCAGCAGCGGCTGTCCGGGATACCAGACCGCCTGTGCCCCTTCGGGTCCCGCGCCCCCGGCGGCGGCCCAGTCGGCGGCCAGCCGGTCCCAGCGTTCCACGCCGAACGGGCCCTGCCGGTGCGCGCAGAGCAGCCGGTGCGATTCCAGTGCGGTGAGCGCGCCCACCGCGTCGCCCGCTTCCGCCGCCGCGGTGACGGCGAGGGCCGCCGCGGTGACGTCGGCGCGCACCGCCGCGGTGTCGTCGGGGGCGCAGAACGACACGTCGGCGCCGCCCGCGCGCAGAATGGCCAGCGCCGCGTCCGCGTCGCCCGCGCGCACCGCGACCGCCAGGTCGGCGATCGCTCCTCCGAAGCGCCGTCCCCTGGTCAGCCGCACGATCCCGCCCCGCAACCGGCGCTGTTCGAGCGCGCTCAGCGATTCCGGATCACCGTGTGGCCCAGCGGTATCCACCACCGCACCACCTCGCTCCACGGCATCGACCGGCCTGTCACCGGACGCGGAGCCGCCCGCGGACGATCGCCCGTCGCCGGACCCGGTCACCCCCGGCCCGAGCAGTTCGGCCAGCGCCGGATTCGGCGTGCTGCCGACCGGCCCGGCGACCAGGTCGGCCAGCACCGCGCCCGCGTCGACGGAGGCGAGCTGGTCGGGGTCGCCGACCAGGACCAGCCGGGTGTCGGGGCGCAGCGCGGAGAACAGGTGACTCATCATGGTCAGCGACACCATCGAGGTCTCGTCGACCACCACCACGTCGTAGGGCAGCCGATTGTGTTCGTGGTGGCGGAATCTCGTGGTGCGGCCGCGCTGCCAGCCGAGCAGCCGGTGCAGGGTCGACGCGGTGAGCTCGGGCAGGCCCAGCTCCGCGGCCTGTTCACGGACCGCCTCCTGCAAGCGCGCCGCCGCCTTGCCGGTGGGCGCGGCCAGCGCGACGCGCAGCGCGGGCAGTTTCGGCGTGGCGCGCCGGTGCGCGGTGAGCAGGGCGAGAATGCGCGCGATGGTGTGGGTCTTGCCGGTGCCCGGCCCACCGGCGACCACGGTGGTCCAGTGGGTGGCGGCCAGGGCCGCGGCCAGCCGCTGCCGGTCGGGACCCACGCCGAGCGGGTCGGCGAAGAGCCGGTCGAGTTCGGCGCGGACGAGGGCGGTGTCGATCACCGGATGGTCGGCGCCGCGTTCGACCAGCACTCGCCGCAGGGTCTGTTCCTGCTGGTAGTACCGGTCGAGATAGAGCAGCGCGCCACCCTCGGCGTCGGCTTCCACCAGCCGCAGCGGACGCAGCGGCCCGGCTTGTCCGCCGGTCAGCAGCGGACTCCCGCGCAGGGCGGTCAACACTCGCTCCTCGTCGGGCCAGGGCAGCGTGGCCAGGTCGATTCCCGGTGCGGTGTCGCGGGTTTCGTCGGCGTCGACGCCGATCTCCCGCATCCGCGCCAGCTCCAGGCACACCGACCCGGACCGCACCGCGCGCACCGCCAGCGCCGCCGCGAACAGCGCGTCCTCGCTGTCCTCGCGGCCCATCCGGCCCAGCCGCACGGCGACGTGGACATCCGCCGCGGACAGGATGCCTGCCTCGTTGAACACCCGCAGCAGCCCGGTTCCGCGCTGCGCCACCTGGATCGAGGTCATCGGCCTTCCCCGCCCGCCAGCAGATCCGACAGCGCCACCACCAGGGACGCGGGCGGATACCAGTCGAAGACGCCGTGTCCCGGCGGGGTCGCCGCGCCGATCATGCCGCGCACGAACAGGTAGCGTGCCCCGCCGAGGTGGCGGGCCGGGTCGTAGCCGGGCAGCCGCCAGCGCAGGTAGCGGTGCAGCGCCACGGCGTAGAGCAGCGCCTGCAGCGGGTACTGGGAGCGGATCATCTCGGCCAGCATGTGCTCGCGGCGGTAGTGCTCGACGGTGAGATCGCCGGTGCCGAGGCGGTTGGTCTTGTAGTCGACGATCAGGTAGCGGTGTTCGCCCGCGTCGTCGGGCACGCGCAGGACGGCGTCGATGCTGCCGGTGAGATAGCCGCGCAGCACCGTGTCGGGCAGGGCGGCGAGGTGGTCGGCGTAGCCGTGCAGGTCGTCGCCTTCGGGCAGGTGGGCGCGCAGCAGGGCCGCGATCGCGTGCATCGTGGCCGCGCCCGCGCCGGGGGTGTCGCCGCCGCCGAGCGGGAGCTCGAATTCCAGTTCGCACAGGCGGTCGCGGGTGGCGACGGCGGCCAGCGAGCCGAAATCGGCCGGGGTGCGCAGGACTTCGAGCAGGGCGGTGGCCAGCACGTCGACCTCGAGTTCGGCCATCGTGTGCTCGACGGCCGCCACGCACTGCGCGTGGACCTCGGCGGCGAGGTCGGGGGCGGAGGTGTCGACCAGTTCGAGCACGCCGTGCACCAGGGTGCCGAATTCGGCGCCGTAGGGCAGCGCGTTCATCAGCGACGGCGCGGCGGTGCTGTCGGTGAGCGTGTCCAGGGGGGCGTCGGTGGGTTCGTCGTCGGGGCCGGGACCGTCCTCCGGTTCACTCGCGCCCACGCCGGCCAGGTCGTGCGCGCCCGCGGTGAGCGCGGAGTAGGAGGTGCGGCGCCACTGCTGGTCGAGGGTGCGGGTGAACGCGGCGGCGGCGAGTTCCCCGGTCGGCAGTTCGGTGCGGACGCGGCGCGGTGCCACGTCCTCGGGCCGGTCGACGGCGGTGACCGAGATGGCCTCGCCCGCCGGGGCCGCCCACTCGGTGAGGCGCTCGATCGCGGCGGCGTCGGCGGGGATGTCGGCGCGGCGCGGCACCTGCGCCGATCCGGGGCGCCTGCCCAGGATCATCCGGTGCAGCGGGGCCGCCGCGGTGGTGACCGCCGGTGCCCACCAGGCCACGACCTGGCACATGGCCCGGGTCAGCGCGACATACAGCAGCCGCAGTTCCTCCCCGGATTCCTCGGCCTCACAGCGCAATTGACGCTCACCGTAGCCGGGTGCCTCCTTGCCGCCGATATCGAGGACGCGGGTGCCGTTGTCGTCGTGGAACAGCAGCGTCGCCGGATACGGGTTCTTGGCGCTGTCCCACGCGAACGGCAGATAGACGATGGGGAATTCGAGTCCCTTGCTCGCGTGCACGGTGGCGATCTGGACCGCCGCCGCGTCGCGATCGAGCCTGCGGCTGCGTCCGCTGACACTGCCCGCCTCCGGGTCGCGGACGCGGTCGGCCAGCCAGCGGGTGAGCGCGGTGAGCCCGAGTCCCTCGGCGACGGCCACCTCGTCGAGCAGTTGCGCGAGGTGGCGCAGGTCGGTGAGCTCGCGCTCGCCGTTGAGCACGGCCAGCAGCCGGGGCGCGAGATCGGTGTCGGTGGCCAGTTTGTCGAACACGGCCGCGAATCCGGCGCGCGCGAACAGCCGGGCGGCCTCGCGCAGCTGGGTGGACACCCGACCGAC
Source organism: Nocardia sp. NPDC004415 (assembly GCF_053602435.1). Lineage (NCBI taxonomy): Bacteria > Bacillati > Actinomycetota > Actinomycetes > Mycobacteriales > Nocardiaceae > Nocardia > Nocardia sp. NPDC004415. Next base: position 138,834 of record NZ_JBSGDP010000005.1, on the reverse strand, counting down.
CAGATCCGCGCCCCCGGCATCGATCTCGGCGGCGGTGCATCCCAGGATCGGCGTGCACGCGGCCAGTCGGACGCGGTCGCCGCGGTGCGGCTGTTCCAGCGCCCGCAGCACCCACAGCCAGTCGGTGGCGGCCGCGGTCGCGAACACGCTGGTGCCACCGGCCAGCACCGAGGCCACGCCGACGCGGTCGAGCGCGGCGCGCACCACGTCGATCTGGGTCCGGGTGCGCACCAGCACGGCGATGTCACCGGGACCGACCGGTCTGCGCACCCGGCCGTCGCCGACCTCGGTGAGCGGATGATCCACGCCGCGTTCGGGTTTGGCCTCGATCATGGCGCCCGATTCGAGCAGTGTCACCAGGTCGGCGGCCAGATCGTCGGCCACCTTCGCCCGCTGCCTGCCGACCGAGGGGAACCCCGACCGGTTGCGCGGGCCCGCGCCGGTGCGCGGCAGCACCCGCAGGCGCAGCGGGGTGATGACCTCGGCCTCGCCGTGCAGCCGGGTGGCGGGCCGGGTGGGGGTCACCGGGTAGACACTGATCTCCGGGTGGCCGAGTTCGGCGCCGCCGCACAGGTGGTCGAGCGCGCGCAGCAGGCCCGCGTCGCTGCGCCAGTTGCGGGTGAGTTCGCTGCGATGCCCGGCCAAGGCGACGGCATCGAGGTAGCTGAGCACCTCCGCGCCGCGGAAGGCGTAGATGGCCTGTTTCGGATCGCCGACCAGGACCAGCGTAGCGTGTTCGTGAAAGGCCAGCCGCAGGATGTCCCATTGCAGCGGATCGGTGTCCTGGAACTCGTCGACGAGGGCGACCCGGTACCGCTGCCGGATGCGGGCCCTGGCCCGTGGCCCGTGCTCGGGATCGGCGAGCACCTCGTGCAGCAATACCAGCAGATCGTCGAAATCGCGCAGGCCCGCCCGGCGTTTGCGGCGCTCGGTCTCCGCGCGCACGGCCGTGGCGAAGGCGACCCGCTCCCCCGCCGCGCCGTCGGTGCGCGGAGCCAGCTCGGCGTGCCGGTCGTGCACCGCGGCCAGCGCCAGGGTGCGGGCCTCGCGCAGTGTGAAGGGTGCGCGGTCGCGGGCGTAGCGGGCCAGGTACAGGTCGTCGGCGACGGTGGCGACGAGTTCGTCGACCGATTCCACCAGGCGCGCGCCGGGATCGTGTTCGCCCGCCAGGCCGAGTTCGTCGAGCATCCGCTGACAGAACGAGTGCGTGGTGGCGATGGTGCCCGCGTCGAAATCGGCCAGGGCGGTGAGCAATCGGTGCCTGCGCAGGCGCAGGGTGGCCGGGTCGGTGGCGGCCAGGGCGCGGACGAGGTCGTCGGGGTGGGCGCGGGCGCCGTCCGGGTCGGCCAGGGCGGCGGCCACGGTGACGAACCGTTCCCTGGTGCGTTCGCGCAGCTCCTGGGTGGCGGCGCGGCTGAAGGTCACCAGCAGCAGTTCGGTGATCGCGGTCCCGGTCTCGGCGACGTAGCGCACGGCCAGCCCGACGATGGCGTGGGTCTTGCCGGTGCCCGCGCTGGCCTCGAGCACGGTGGTGCCCTCGGGCAGCGGGCCGGTGGCGTCGAAAGCGGCGGGGGCGGACAGGGTTCCGGTCATGGCTGCCCCAGGGTCTCGGCGGTCAGCAGCGGCGCCCACCAGCGGCGGGCCAGCGCGCCGAACCGGGTGCTCTCCGGCTCGCCGGGCCGCGCGGCGTCGGCGGCGAAGCGGTCGAAGCGGGGTGCGCGGCCCCAGACGTAGCGCAGGTAGCGGTCGGTGTGGTCGCCGAATTTGTCGGGGCCGTTGGGGCCGCCGTCGAAGGCGTGTTCGGCGGCGAGCAGGGCGTCGGCGATGCTGTCACCGCGCACCCGCCGTTCGGCGTAGGCGGCGGTGGCGGCCGGGGCCACCGGCAGCGGTTCGCACAGTCCCTCCTCGCGCAGCCGCACCAGATCGCGCAGGATCGCCAGCGCCGCGGGCGGTTCCGGAGCGACGAGCACCGACCGGGTGACCGGCCTGCTGCGGAACTGCCCGCGCCCGGTGCTGATCGCCCGCCAGGACCGGTCCTCGGTGGCGGCCAGAGCCAGCAGCGAGACCCACGCCGCCAGCCGGTGTTTCGGCGCCAGCCGGGAGAAGGTGGTGCGCACCAGGGTCTCGCCGCGCACCTCGGGCACGGTGCCGGACAGGGTGCGGCCGTTGCCGAGGTCCACGGCGATGTCGACCGCGCGCGGGGCGGCCTCGTAGTCGGGCAGCGCGGTGCGGACCAGGGTGTCGACCGTGCCCTCCACCTCGTCGAGCACCTTCGCGCCGAAGGCGAAGGGCGGCAGGGTGCCGCGGCGCCATTCGGCCGCGCGCAGGGCCGCCGGGTCGGCGCCGGTGAGGCGGGCGGTGAGCATGCGTTCGCCCAGATCCCACTTGGCCAGGCCGTCGAGTTCGATCGGCAGCTGGTCGGCGATGTCCTCGGATTCCTCCGGGACGCGCAGGCCCAGCCGCTGCCACAGGAACGCGCGGATCGGGTGCTCGGCGAAGGCGATCAGTTCGGTGAGTGCCACGTCGGCGGGTGGCAGTGGCGGCAGGGGTTCGGTGAGCAGCGGGGGTCGCGGCCGCGGCGGCCGGGCGGCGGCGCGGGCACCGGCCAGGGCGACGGTGTCGAAGCTGCGCGGATGCTCCGGTGCGAAGTTGCGCCGGTCGAAGGATTGCAGCGGGTGCCGGATATGGACGGCGGACATGGCGTCCGGGCCCACATGGGCGGCGAGCACGTCGAGGAGTTCGGCGACCGGGACCGCGGGCGGGCGCGGCGCACCGGTGACGGGGTCGGCGCCGGTGTGCAGCACCAGCAGTCGCTCGCCGGCGGCCAGCACGGCGTCGAGCAGCAGCTGGCGGTCCTCGCTGCGGGCGTCGCGTTCGCCGAGCAGTGGGTCGCGGGCGAGCAGGTCGTCGCCGTCGACGGTGCCGGGGCGCGGGAAGACGTCGTCGTCGAGGCCGAGCAGCACCACCACGCGGTGCGGGACCGAGCGCATCGGGACCAGCGTGCACACGGTGAGTTCGCCGGTGCGGAAGTTGGCGCGCCCGGGTCCGCCCGCCAGGCGACCGGTGAGCAGGACCGCCACGTCGGCCAGTCGCAGCGGTGTGGCGCCCGCGTGTTCGGTGGCGGCGACGATCTCGCGGCGTGCCTCGGTGCGGATCCAGGACTGCGCGTCGGGCACATCGGTGAGCAGTTCGACCGCGCGCAGCAGCACCGCGGTCCACTCGGTGGCGGGCCGGGGTCCGCGCAGATCGCGCAGGCACACCGCGAGCCGGTCGACGAATTCGGCGAAGCGCCCGGCCAGGTCGACGTCGTTGGAGTCGACATCGTCGAGCGGCAGCGCCAGATCCAGCCAGTCGTCGCCGGATTCGTCGGCGGTGACGCCGAGCAGGATGCGGTCCACCGCGGCGTTGAGGGTGTTCTGCGCGAAGTCGGCCAGGCCGAACGCCTCGCGCTGACGCTGGCCCACGCCCCACCGCGCGCCCGACTCGGCGGCCCATTCGCGCAGGCGCTCGATGTCGTCGTCGTCGAAACCGCAGCGGCGGCGCACGGTTTCGCTCGCCGCCAGGTCCAGCACCTGCGTCACAGTGACGCGACCGTCGGCGAGGTCGAGCAGCTCGAGCACCACGGCCAGCATCGGGTTCGTCACCGCGCGGCCGCGATCGGCCAGCCGCACCCGCAACTGGTGGGCGGGATGCTCGCCTTCGCTCGGCACATCCACGGCCCCGGCGCCGCGCTGGCCGAACGCGGCCCGCACCAGCGGCGCGAACGCCTCGACATCCGGGCACATGATCAGCACATCGCGCGGCTCCAGCGCCGGATCGGCCGCGAACGCCGCCAGCAGCAGGTCGCGCAGCACCTCCACCTGCCGGGCCGGTCCGTGGCAGGCGTGCACCTCGACGCTGCCGTCGGCCCCGGCACCGGACACCGGTGCCCGGTCCTGCCGGAGCGCGGTCTGCACCGCGCCGAGCAGGCCCGGGGCCGAGTCGGCACCCGGCAGGTGAACATCGCTGTGCAGCACCGGATGCAAGCGCTGCTGGAGTTCCCGCACGTCCCTGGCCAGTCCCGCGAGCAGGGGGTGGGCGACGGCGTCGGCGGAATCGTCCAGCGCGCGGGGCGGCGCCACGGCGCAGGGCAGCTCGGACGGGGTATCCGCACGGGCGGACCCGGACAGTGCCGTCCACAGGGCGGGGCTGGGATGGGCCAGCCACAGGTGGACCTCGCGGTGTTCGGCCAGCGCGGTCAACACCGCGAGCTGGTCGGCGGGCAGGCGGGTCAGGCCGAAGACCGACAGGCGGTCGGGCAGGTCGACCGCGCCGGGTTCGGCGCGCAGCCGGGCGCAGGCGTCGGCGAGTCGTTCGGCGGGACCCGGCGCCCCGACCGCGGTGCGCAGGGCCCGCCACAGCGGCGGCTGCCAGGACAGGTCGGCGGGGACCGGATTGCCCGCGCCGTCGGTGTCGCGACCGGCCGCCCAGTCCAGCAGCAGCGACGGGCGCTGCGCGGCATACGAGTCGAACAGGGTCGCCAGGTGCGCGGCCGTGGCATAGCGGCGGCCGATCCGGTAGCCGGCCCCGGGCAACCCGAGATGACGCGCCACCACCGCCGCCCACGGCTGCTCGACGACCTCGTCCAGGACCCCGAGCAGCGTCCACACCAGCCGCTGGCCTGCCCACGGATCGTCCTCCGGCGCCACCCCGCTCGCCGCCGCGAGCACTTCGGCCACCAGCGCGGCCGGGGCCGGGAAGGCGATATTGGCGGCGATGCCGTCACCGGTGCCCGCCACACCGAGCACGCCGGACAGCCGCTGTGCGAGCCAGCGCTCCACGCCTTTGGCCGGGACCGCGACCACCTCGGGGGTGAACGGGTCGGCGGGCGCGCGGGTCAGGATCCGCCCCAGTCCGTCGGCCAGCGCGTCGGCGCGTTCGGCGCGATGGAGGTGCAGCGGCATCCGTTGTTTATACGCCCAGCGACCGACGCGCAATCGTGCGGGCCCGGGCCACCACCGCAAGGGGTCAGTGAAATGCGCCACACCACAACGCGTTCGCGTCGTGCCTGCGCGGCGGCACCGGACGGGCGTGGGATCGTGGCGGTTCGGGTGGGACAGTTCGGCCGCGGGCGAAAGGCTGGTTCGGTTCATGATCGCGCAGGTAATCCCCTTGGTACCCCGCGCCGGGTTCGTCGTCCGGCGGGCAGGCGACCGCTGGGAACTGATCAACTCCCGCAGTTTCGGGGCCGATCAGGTGCTGCATTCCTGGCCGTCGAACCGGCACAGCGAGGCTTTCGAACACTGCCACCGGCTCAACGGCTGCACCATCGCCACCCCGCACGCCGCGCATCACTGAGCCGCACTCACGCGACGCAACGGGACTGTCACACATCGGATTTCGTCGCGGGTAGTGCTTTCGGGCGCCGGGTGTGCCAGGGTGGTCTCTCGTGCGTGACCGTTCCCCCGCCACCCGCGTCGTTTCCCGGGTCGCAGCTACCGCCTGTCTTCTCGCCGCCGCGGCCGTCCTCACCCCGGGCGTGCCCGTCCTGACCTCCCCGGCCCAGGCCGCGCCTCCCGCGCTGACCCAGGTCTCCGGCTTCGACGCCGACATGAGCGCGCGGATCGCCCGCGTCGACGCCTACCTGGCGGGTCGTCCCGGCGTGGTCGGCTACGTGCTGCGCGACCGGCGCACCGGCGGCCTCTACGCCAACGAGCACGCCGAGAACCAGGTGTGGACCGCGTCCACCATCAAGCTGGCCATCGCCGCCGACCTGCTCAACCGGGCCCGCGTCGGCGCCATCGGCCTGTCCCCCGAGGACCGCACCAACCTGGAATCGATGCTGGCCACCTCCAACGACCAGGCCGCCGACATCCTCTGGAACAAGTACATCGGCTTCGACCGGATGGCCTACAACAACGCCTTCCGCTCCTACGGCATGGTCTCGCTGATCCCGCAGCCCACCAATTCGGCGCTGTTCCCGGACTGGTCGTTCCAGAAGTGCACCGCCGCCGACCTGGACCGGCTGATGAACACCATCCTCGACACCATGCACCCCGACGACCTGGCCTACCTGCTGGACCGCATGCGCTCGGTGGACTCCAACCAGCACTGGGGCGTGTGGGGCGCGGGTTCGCGGATGCGGCCGGGCCTGAAGAACGGCTGGTCGGCCGAGGCCGACGGCTGGGTGGTCAACTCCGTGGGCGTCGCCGGCGACGGCGAACGCTACACCCTGGCCATCATGAACTCGCTCGGCTCCGAGGGCGGGTACACCGAGGGCGCCGAGACCGACACCAAGGTGGCCGAACTCCTGCTTGCCGGTCGCTGATCGGGCCGGTCCCGTATTGTCGATCTTGCGAACGCAGTGAACGCCGCCCCAGTCTGTCGAGGAGCAGGACGATGAGCACTCAGTCTGTCGGGAAGCGCCGCCACCACGTGGTGGTGATCGGGTCCGGGTTCGGCGGCCTGTTCGGCACCAGGCACCTGCGCCGGGCCGACGTGGACGTCACTCTCATTTCCAAGACCTCCACGCACCTGTTCCAGCCGCTGCTCTACCAGGTCGCCACCGGCATCCTGTCCACCGGCGAGATCGCCCCGGCCACCCGGCTGGTGCTGCGCAAGCAGAAGAACGCGCAGGTGCTGCTGGGCGATGTCATCGACGTCGACCTGGCGAACAAGCAGGTCACCTCGCGGCTGCTCAACCGCGACACCGTCACGCCCTACGACAGCCTGATCGTCGCCACCGGCGCCCAGCAGTCGTACTTCGGCAACGACCAGTTCGCCACCTACGCGCCCGGCATGAAGACCATCGACGACGCGCTCGAGCTGCGCGCGCGCATCCTCGGCTCGTTCGAGCAGGCCGAACTGGCGACCACGCAGGAGGAACGCGACCGGCTGCTCACCTTCATCGTGGTCGGCGCGGGCCCGACCGGTGTCGAACTGGCCGGACAGATCGCCGAACTCGCCGATCGCACGCTCGACGGCACCTTCCGCACCATCGATCCCCGCGACGCGCGCGTCATCCTGCTCGAGGGCGCGGGCGCGGTGCTCGGCCCGATGGGGCCCAAGCTGGGCGCCAAGGCCGCCAAGCGGCTGGAGAAGATGGGCGTGGAGATCCAGCTCAACGCCATGGTCACCGATGTCGACGCGCACGGCGTGGTGGTCAAGGACGCCGACGGCAGCACCCGCCGGATCGAGGCCACCTGCAAGGTGTGGTCGGCCGGTGTGCAGGCCAGCCCGCTGGGCAAGATGATCGCCGAGCGCTCCGAGGGCACCGAGGTGGACCGGGCGGGCCGGGTCGTCGTGGAGCCCGACCTCACGGTCAAGGGGCATCCGAACGTCTTCGTGGTCGGTGACCTCATGTCGGTGCCGGGCGTCCCCGGGCAGGCGCAGGGCGCCATCCAGGGGTCCACCTACGCGGCCAAGGCCATCAAGGCCGGGCTCAAGGGCGAGGCGCCCGCCGATCGCAAGCCGTTCAAGTACTTCAACAAGGGCTCGATGGCGACGATCTCGCGCTTCGACGCCGTCTGCCAGATCGGCAAGCTCGAGTTCAGCGGGTTCCTCGCGTGGCTGGCCTGGCTCGCGCTGCACCTGTACTACCTGGTCGGCTACCGCAGCCGCATCGTCACCGTGATCGGCTGGTTCGTCTCGTTCCTGGGCCGCAACCGCGGTCAGATGGCGGCCACCGAGCAGTGGGTGTTCGCGCGGCTGGCGATCGAAGAGGTCAATGCCGACCGGGCGGAGGCCAGACAATTGGCCGCCGACCTCGGTGAACCGACCGCGGGCGTCGGTGGCAAGGGGCCGGGCCGGCGCGAGGTCGGCTAGCTCCCACTCCCTTCCGGTTACCTTTCAGCACACCAGGATTGCGGCACGCCGGTGTTTCGGACCCATCCGGGTCCGGCACCGGTCCGAATGCCGGACGTCATATGTGTGACCAATCCCCAGGATGAAAGGTGATCTATGGCGACGGGGAAACACAGGGCGCCGAGCGCGCAGCGACAGCGAGTGGGTTCGGTTGTCGCGGCCGGAGCGGTCCCCCTGGTCATGGCCCTGATCGGCACGGGCACCGCGAACGCCGATCCCGCGCAGGCGGCGGTGACCCAGCCCGAGCATCCGGCCGCGCCGGAGTTCGACGCGGTGGCGCCCAATGCCACCCCGTTCGTGGGACAGCAGATGCCGGAGAACACACGCAGCTCGCTGCAGTGGTCGCGGTCCGGCCCGGAGACCGATTACCTGTCCCCGGTGGGCACGCTGCACGCGCCCACCGCGGTCGCGCCGGTGCCGCCGATCCTGCCGCCGCCCGGCCAGTTCCGCTTCGGTGACCAACTGGTCCCGGTGCCGGACTTCGTGCCGGTCGACACCTCGATCCAGATCAACGACGCCGCCGCCACCACCGAGGCCAACCTGGCGACGTTCCTCGACTCGGTCGGGCTCGAGCGCAGCCGCTCGGACCGGATCGCCTCGGAAACCCTCGGTTCCGCGGCCCGGGGTGCGGCGGTCGGCTCGACGGTGGCCATCCCGTTCGCGATGATGGCGAGCACGGGCGGCGCGGTGGCCGGGCTGGTCGCCGGCATCCCGTTCCTGCCGATCGGCCTGGTCGCGGGCCCGATCCTGGGTGGTATGGCCGCCTACATGGCGGTCTCGGTGCCGATCACCGTGGTCGGTGCCGGTGTCGGTGCCGCGGTGGGCGCGGCGAACGGGTTCCTCGCTCCGCCCCGGGCCGCCGCGCCCGACGCGGTGGACAGCGACGCGGAACTCGTCAGCGCCTAGAACGAGCTACGGCGGTGGGAACCGGGGTGTGCGAGCCGGTTCCCACCGCCGTTGCCGTTCTCACGCCGAGGTGACACTCGGATGTGCGACGGACACCGCGCCGCCGGGTGCGTCCGCGTGCAGGCGGGCACTCGTGCGGGTGGCCAGCGAGCCGCCGGCGGCCAGTGGGAGGCGCACCGCGTCGATGCTGCCCGCCCAGGCGGGCCGGTCGTCGGGGTAGAGCAGTTCGCTGTCCAGGGCGCGCGGCGCGCTGAGCCGGTCGTCGGTGCCCGTGTCCGCGCCCAGTTCCAGGCGGTGCCGCAGCAGCGGGATGTCGCCGAGATCGGCGCACAGGTCGCCGCGCCAGGCGCCGCCGTCCTCGCCGCTGCGGCCGAGCTGGACTCGCTCGCGCAACCGCAGGCGCGCCTCCGGTGCCAGCCGCACGGTGGTCATCGCGTGATGCCGGGCGCCACCGGCCACGATGGTCGGTTCCGGATCGAAATCCAGTTCGGCACCGGCCCCGACCTCGAAGTACCAGTGCGCCACCGATTCCGGGGTGCGGATGCTCGGCAGGGCGATGGTGGCGGCCACCGAGCGGACCACCAGGCGCGCACCGGGCAGCACCACGATCCGGATGTCGAGTTCGTCCCCGCCCAGCGGGGTGGCGGCGGTGCCGATCAGATGCACCGTGTCGGTGCCGGTGTGCCGCCCGGCCAGACCGCCGCCCGCGTCGATGCGCGGCAGTCTGCCCGGTGCGGCGACGATGCTCAGTTCAGTGCGCAACGCCGGCGGCCGCGTCCTGCTCGGCGGCGGCGCGCAGCTGCTCGCGCACCCAGGCCAGCACCGGGGTGGCGGCCGGGTCGTCGGTCAGCGAGATCAGCGCGGTCGGGCGGCCTTCGCGCACCTTGGCGGCGTCGCGTTCCATCACACCCAGGTCCGCGCCGACCAGCGGGGCGAGGTCGGTCTTGTTGACCACCAGCAGGTCCGAGAAGGTGACGCCGGGGCCGCCCTTGCGCGGCACCTTGTCCCCGCCCGCCACGTCGACGACGAAGATCTGCGCGTCGATCAGGCCGGAGGAGAAGGTGGCGGTGAGGTTGTCGCCACCGGATTCGACCAGGATCAGGTCCAGCGGCGGGTTGGCCGCGACCAGGTCGTCGATGGCGTCGAGGTTGGCGGTGATGTCGTCGCGGATGGCGGTGTGCGGGCAGCCGCCGGTCTGCACGGCGGTGATGCGCTCGTCGGGCAGCACCGCGTGACGGCGCAGGAAGTCGGCGTCCTCGGTGGTGTAGATGTCGTTGGTCAGCACCGCGAGGGACAGTTCGTCGCGCAGCTGCCTGCACAGCGCGGCGACCAGCGCGGTCTTGCCGGAGCCGACCGGGCCGCCGATGCCGATACGCAGCGCCTCACCGGTGGCGCGGTCGCGCTTGGGCCGGTCATGGCTGTGGTCGTGCGGTTCGCCGTCGATCAGATGGGGCGGCATGGGTGGTTCTCCGTTCTGGATGGGTGGTTACGAGGCGAACAGGGGCATGTCGCGCAGCAGATGACGTTCGGCCAGCGCGTCCTGCAGTGGATCCGACAGCGCGGCGAGTTCCGCGGCGGCCTCGGCGGCGATCCGGTCGCACAGCGGCGCCAGCCGCATCGTGCCCGCCGCGACGGCGGCCGGATCGAGGGCGAGCAGCCGCTGGGCGGCGGTCGCGGCGCCGGTGAGGGTGGTGTAGACGACCACGCCCGCCAGCTCGCGCGGGTCGGCCCCGCAGGCGGCGCCGACCATGCCGAACACCGTCGACAGATGTGGCCGCACCCCCGCGGGCAGCCAATCATGCTGCGGCCAGAGCTGTTTGGCCAGCCGCAGCAGACCGCGCCCCTGCGCGCGGGAGGCCGCGCGGGCAGCGGGTGACGGGGTCCGCGCGTCGGCTTCGAGTTCGGCCCGTTCCGGGGCGAGCGTGCCCGCGCAGACCGCGGCGGCGAGCGAGGCGCTCACCAGACCGGAGGTCGCGATCCGGCGCCGCAGGTACACCTCGACACTCGCCGCGTCACGCAGCAACCCCGCCGACACCGCCTCCTCGACCCCACCGGAGTGCACGTGCCCGCCGATGGGCAGGCGCGAGTCGGCCAGGGCGAGCAGTGTCGCCAGGCCCGCCGCACCCTCGTTTCGCATTCGTCGATCCTAGGCAACCGGACCGGACATCCGCCCGCCGAGGGCGATCGGGCGCGGTGGCGAGGGCCACCACGCCCGGCCCTCGCCTCAGCGGCCGGTGCGCGCCGAGCGCCAGGCCACCACGGCCATGCCGAGCAGCAGCAGCGCACCGCCGGTGGTGGCCACGTGCATGCCGCTGACGAAGGATTCGCGCGCGGCCGCGATCAGCCCGGCGTCGTCGCCGGAGTGCGCGACGGTCTCCCCCAGGGTCTCCCCGAAGTCGCCGCCGGAGCGGAAGACCAGCGCGGCCAGCGAACCGAGCAGCGCCAGACCCAGCGAGTTGCCGAGTTCGAAGCTGGTCTCGGAGATACCGACGGCCGAGCCCGCGCGTTCGGCGGGCACCGCCGACACCGCGACGTCGGAGACGAGCGTGAACGAGATGCCGTAGCCGACACCGGCGATCACCGAGCCGGCGACGTACCACATCAGCCCGCCGTCGACCCCGACGCCGAGCAGCATCAGGTTGCCGATCGCCGAGAGCGTCAGGGCCAGGGTGAACGCCGCCCGCACACCCCAGCGCAGGCCCACCCTGGCGCCGCTCATCGAGAAGACGAACACCGCGACCGCCATCGGGATGCCCAGCAGCGCCGCCTGCAGCGCGTCACGCCCGGTGACCGACTGCAGGTAGATGCTGGTCAGGTAGCTCATCGCCGCCAGCGACATCATGCCCACGGTGCTCGCGCCGATCGCCACCCGGAACAGCGGCCTGCCGAACAGCGACAGGTCCAGCAGCGGTTCGGCCAGCCTGCGCTGCCTGCGCACGAACAGCACCAGCAGCGCCAGGCCGATCGCGCCGATCAGCACCGAGACCAGGTCAAGGCCCTCCGCGGCGATGTGCTTGATCCCGTACACCAGCGGCAGGATGCCGCCGATGGACAGCGCGACGCTGGGCAGGTCGATCGGGCCCAGCGCGGCCGAGCGGTGTTCGGGCAGCAGGAACGGGCCGAACACCAGCAGCACGGCCAGCACCGGGATGTTGATCAGGAACACCGAGCCCCACCAGAAGTGGTGCAGCAGCAGCCCGCCGATGATCGGCCCGACCGCCGATCCACCGGCGAAGAACGCGGTCCAGATGCCGATGGCCGTGGCGCGGCGCCGGGCGTCGGGGAACAGGTTGGAGATCAGCGCCAGGCTCGACGGCAGCAGCGTCGCGCCGCCGATGCCCATCAGCACCCGCGCGGCGATGAGCACCGCGGCGCTGGGTGCGAAGGCGGCCAGCACCGAGGCCAGGCCGAAGACGGCGGCGCCGGCGAGCAGGATGTTGCGCCTGCCGATCCGGTCGCCGAGATTGCCCATGGTGATGAGCAGGCCCGCCAGCATGAATCCGTAGATGTCGAGGATCCAGAGTTGCTGGGAGGCACTGGGATCCAGGTCGACGGTCAGCGTCGGCATGGCGAGGAACAGCACCGAGATGTCCATCGACACCAGCAGCACCGGCAGCAGCAGCACGCCCAGACCGAGCCATGCGCGGCGTCCACCGACGGCCGCGGTGGGCAGCGCCGGTTCCAGCTTCGTCATTCCGACATCCTTCCAGGGGTTTGCGTACACCGTACGCGGAGAACGGGTACAGTGTACGCACAGAAGTGGAAAACGGAAAGTGAGTCATGGGATGACTTATGCGAAGCTCACCCGCACCGCGATCGTCGACGCCGCGATCGCCCTGGCCGACGCCGACGGCCTGGACGCGGTGTCGATGCGCCGCATCGCCGACCGGCTCGATGTGGGCACCATGTCGCTGTACCGGCACGTGGCGGGCAAGGACGAGCTCATCGCGGAGATGACCGACGAGATCGCCGCCCGTCACCCCTACCCCGATCCGGCGGGCAAGGAATGGACCTGGCGCGACCGGGTCCGCATCGCCGCCGAGATCGACTGGCAGCTCTACCAGCAGCATCCGTGGGTGCTGCTCACCTTCGCGGTGCCCCGCTACAGCTTCGGCCCACAGGGGCTGGCGAGCCTGGCCTGGCTGGTCGAGGGGCTGCGCGCGCTCGACGTGTCCACCCGCGAGGCGACGACCATGGCGTTCACCGTGTGGAACTACATCTCCGGCGCGAGCCTGCCGGTGGTCGGCGGTTCGCTGCTGGCCCGCAAGCGCACCGCCACCGACGACACCAACGGCCTGCGCGACCTCCTCGACGGCAAGCCCACCTTCCCGGTGCCGCCCGCCCTGATGGACCTGCACGGCGCGGGGGTCAGCGAGCTCACCTCCGAGGACCTGCTGTTCCTCGGCCTCGATGCCCTGTGCGACGGTTTCGCCGCCAGGGCCGCCGCCACGCAGGCACGCTAGGTCGTCGCGGACTTGCGCCAGGGCGGGACGCGCAGATAGGTGGCCGCCCGCAGCACCCACTCCACCGGGCCGTACGGGTGCCCGCGCAACCACCAGGAACTCAGCGCGAGCTGTGCCGCGAAGGTCACCAGGGCGACGGCGACGACGCCGAGCGGCGGGATGTCGTCGGCCAGGGCGAGCCCGTAGCCGGTGTAGACGAGCATGAGCACGACCGACTGCCCGATGTAGTTGGTGGCCGCCATCCGTCCCGCGGGCGCGAGCAGCGCGGTGACGCGGCCGGCGCGGGCCGAGCGCGCGAACCGCAAAACCAGGGCCACGTAGGCGAAGGTCATGGCGGGTGCGACGAGGTACTGCAGGCCGTGCACCAGGTCGGGACCGTCCCACCAGTGCATGGCGTCGGCGAAGGTCGCGGCCGAGATGGGCAGGCCGAGGCCGAAGCCGAGCAGCAGCACGCGCGGCGACCAGCGACGCAGCGTCTCGGTGTCCTCGAAGAGCATGCGTTTGCCCGCGGCCGTTCCGAGCAGGAACATCGCCAGGCTCGGCACGCCCTGCCCGATCCAGATCAGCAGCACGAATGCCGGGGCGAGACCGGTCTGCACGGCGAAGGTCTGGCCGAAGGTGCCGGTGTAGTCGGCCGCGATGGCGGGCAGGTTCATGAACTCGCTCAGCCCGAGAATGCTGCCCTGCCCGGGCAGGAAGCTGAACACCGACGACAGCAGATACAGCACCGCGCCGGTGATCACCGCGGTGCGCGGGCGCAGCTTGCGCAGCGAGATCAGGATCAGGCACAGCACGGCGTAGAGGGTGAGGATGTCGCCGACCCACAGGAAGTACACGTGCAGTAGCCCGATGACCAGCAGCGCGGCGCACCGGCGCAGCAACCGACCGGCCGGGGCGGCACCGGCGCGTTCGGCCGCGGCGATCTGCAAGGTGAACGAGTAGCCGAACAGGAAGGCGAACAGCAGATAGAACCGACCGGTGAACAGCGCGTCGACGGTGGCGCGCACCAGCTGGTCGGCGGTGCCGTCGAACAGCGACACCGGCTTGTCGCGGGGACCGACCGCCGTCCACAGGGTGGTCGCCACGATGACATTGGTGATCAGGATGCCGAACAGCGCGAAGCCGCGCAGGATGTCGATCTCGGCGATGCGCCGCCCGGACGATGCCGTGGGTGTCCGGGTCCCGAGTGCCTCTGCCATGGATCGAGCCTAGGAAGTCCCGCGGTCCCGGTCGTCGCCCACACGAGCGATCTCCGGTCGCAGAGCGGCGAGATCCGGGTCCGCCCTGCGGCGTATTGACTTCTCCCCCATCGTCATCCCGGCCCGGTCCGCCCGGCGGTGTCGGGGCCGCGGCGGTGCGGGACAGTGGAGGGATGACTTCCGAGCCGCTGCCCGCCGACCGCCGTCTCGCCGCCGAAGCCCTCGCCGCCGACGATCCGACGGGGTGGTTCGAACCGTTGTATGTCGAAGCCGCGGCGGGAACCTCGGTGGTGCCGTGGGACCGCGACGAACCCAATCCGCTGCTGGCCGACTGGTTCGCCGAGCGCACCGGCCCGACCGGCGGTACCGCGCTGGTGGTCGGGTGCGGGTACGGCACCGACGCCGAACACGTGGCCGCGCAAGGGTTCCGCACCACCGCCTTCGACGTGGCCGCCACCGCGATCCGCGAGGCGCGGGCGCGTTTTCCGCAGTCGCCGGTCACCTACACGGTCGCCGACCTGCTGAATCCGCCCGCCGACTGGCGTGGTGGCTTCGATCTGGTGGTCGAGTCGATCACCGTCCAGTCCTTGCCCCCGGAGGTCCACGCGACGGCGATCGCCGGAATCCGCGCGGCACTGGCGCCGGGTGCGACGCTGCTGGTCGTCGCCGATGTCAGCACCACCGCGCCGACCGTGGGCCCGCCCTGGCCGCTGACCCGCGCCGAGATCGATTCCTTCGCCGACGGCGACATCACGCCCGTCCGGGTCGATCTGCTCCCCCGCCCCGATATCCCCGGCCTGCGCCGCTGGCGTGCCGAATTCCGCCGCGCCGCGGCCTAGAGCCTCGCGACACTCGGCCGCCTCACCCGGCGACGGCAGACCTGTGCACCCGCACCCCGCAGGCCGCGGCGAGGCACCCGGCGACGAGCCCGATCACGGCGGGCACCGCCACCAGACCGACCCGCAGCGGGAGGTCGGCGACCCCGGCGCTCCCGCTCTCGGCGGGGTGGTCGAGCGGGGCTTCCGGTAGTGGTTCGTAGCTCGCGTCGTAGACGACGAAACCGTCGATGTCGCTGGCCCACCACTCGAACAGCAGCCAGGCGGCCAGCCCGCACAGCAGGCCCAGGGTCGTCGTTGCCAGAACGGTCCGGCGCCCGGCGCCGCGCGCGTGCTGCGATGTCACGCCCAGCAGTCAAGCAGCCCGACCGCCCGGCACGCGGGACCGACGCGGCCGATTCCGCGCCGCGCCGGTGCGGCGGCGCCCGGCGTGGCGCCCGCCGCCGGTGCCAGAATGGACGGTGATCGTGCTCGTGCGGAACTCGCTACCCACCATGGAGGCGGACATGCAGGCAGTGGTCATCGACCGGTTCGGCGATCCGAAGGACGTCCTCACCGCCACGACGGTGCCTACCCCGGAGCCGGGCCCGGGCGAGGTCCGCGTCGCCATGACGCTCTCGCCGATCCACAATCACGACCTCGCGATCATCCGCGGCGTCTACGGTTACCGGCCGCCGCTGCCCGCCGTTCCCGGCACCGAGGCGGTCGGCGTCGTCGACGCGCTCGGCCCCGGCGCCGAAGGGCTCGCCGTCGGGCAGCGGGTCGCGCTGGCCGGAATCCAGCACGCCTGGGCGGATTTCTTCCTCGCCCGCGCCGACCGCGCCGTCCCCCTGCCCGCCTCGGTGCCCGACGAGACCGCCTGTCAACTGCTGGCCATGCCGTTGAGCGCGCTCATGCTGCTCGACGACCTGCGGGTGCGGCCCGGCCAGTGGATCGCGGTGAACGCCGCCAACGGCGCGGTCGGACGGCAGCTGAACCTGTTCGCCCGGCAGCGCGGCGTCCACGTTCTGAGCCTGGTGCGCGGCCCCGCGTCGGTCGAGGCGCTCGGGCGGCTGGGCTTCGGCCCGGTGGTCGACACCGACACCGAGGGCTGGGCCGAGCGCGCCACCGAGCTCACCGGTGGCGAGCCGATCGTCCGGGGTGTCGACCAGGTCAGCGGGCCCGCCGCGGGCGCGTTGCTGTCGCTGCTGGCCCCGCGCGGCGAACTCGTCTCCTTCGGCGCGCTCTCGGGCCAGCCGCTGGTCGTCGACACCGGCGCGGTGATCTTCAAACAGGCCGTGATCAAGGGGTTCTGGGGTCAGCAGCGCAGCGCCGAGATCGACCCGGCCGACTATCTGCGCCTGATCACCGAACTGGTCGGCCTGGCCGCCGAGGGCACCCTGCGACTGGACGTGCAGGCCGAGTTCGGGCTGGATCGGGCCGCCGAGGCCGCGGCGCTGTCGGAGACCCCCGGCCGCGACGGCAAGATCGTGCTCCGCGCCGGTGCTCGCTGAACACTCGAATACCCTTCCGCACCACGGTGTTCCGCGCTCACGCCGCACGATAGACGTCGACATGCCCGGTACCGGCCGGTAGCGTCGATACATGGCCGACCTCACCGCTCCGAGCCGCATCGAGTCCCTCGGCACCGAATTCTTCGACGATCCGCACGCGTACTACCGCCGCTGGCGCGCGGCCGGCCCCGTCCACCGGGTCCGCTTCCCCGACGAGGTGGTGCGCTGGGTGATCGTCGGCTATCCGGAGGCGCGTGCCGCCCTGGCCGACCCGCGCCTGCGCAAGGACATGGCCCGCGCCGCCGCCATTCTCGACGGCAAACGCGACGCCGACCCGATCGACCCCGAGTCCCTGGTGCTGCTCACCCACATGCTCAGCACCGATCCGCCCGGCCACACCCGCCTGCGCAAACTGGTGAACAAGGCGTTCACCACCCGCCGGGTCGCGGGCCTGCGGCCACGCATCGAGCAGATCACCGAGGACCTGTTGGACACGATGGCCACCGCGGCCGAGGTCGACCTGATGGACGTCTTCGCCAATCCCCTTCCGGTGACGGTGATCTGCGAACTGCTCGGTGTGCCCTTCGCCGACCGCGCCGACTTCCAGTCCTGGACGCGTTCCCTGGTCGGCGTGCCGGGCGAGGCCGACGAGGAGCGCTCGGCGGCCGCCAAGGCGATGACCCGCTATCTGTCGGAACTGGTGCGCGCCAAACAGTCCCACCCCGCCGACGACCTGCTCTCCCACCTGGTGCTCGCCGACGACGAGGGCGACCGCCTCACCGATCACGAACTGGTGGCCATGGCGTTCCTGCTGCTGGTCGCCGGGCACGAGACCACCGTCAACCTCATCGGCAACGGCGTCTACGCGCTGCTGCGCCACCCCGACCAGTGGCGGGCGCTGGTGGCCGATCCGGCGGGGGTGCCCGCGGCGGTGGAGGAGTTCCTGCGTTTCGACGGCCCCGTCGACATGGCGACCGTGCGGTTCACCGCGGAGCCGGTCACGGTGGGCGACACCGAGATTCCCGAAGGCGAGCTCGTCTACGTCGCACTCTCGGCCGCCAATCGCGACCCGGCCCGTTTCGGTGATCCCGACGCGCTCACCGTCGACGGCCCGGCGAGCGGACACCTCGCCTTCGGCCACGGCATCCACTTCTGCGTCGGCGCACCGCTGGCCCGCCTGGAGGCCGAGATCGCCTTCACCGCCCTGCAGCGCCGCTATCCCGGACTACGCCTCGCCGACCCCGCGTCGAATCCGCACTGGCAGACCAGCACGCTCATCCGCGGCCTGCGCGAACTACCGGTCCGCCTGCGCTGAACCGGGGCCGATTCAGGCGGCCGGACCGTTGACCACCGCGTAGGCGAAACCGTCCCACCCCTTCGATCCGACCGTCTGGATCACGGTCGCGTCGAGGCTGGGTTCGGCGGCGAGCAGGTCGATCAGCTCGCGGCTGGCGCGCGCGTTGGGGTCCTCGGTCCGCTCGTCGGCCACCGCCCCACCGCGCACCACATTGTCGACGATGATCACCGAACCCGGCCGGGTCAGCCGCAGCGCCCACTGCACATAGTTCGAGTTGTTCACCTTGTCGGCGTCGATGAACACCAGGTCGAACGGCTGGGTCAGGTCTTCGGCGACACCGGGCAACGTGTCCAGCGCCGGGCCGACGACGATCTCGACCCGGTCCCCGATCCCCGCCCGGTCCAGATTCTCCCGCGCCACCTTCGCGTGCCGCGGTTCGAACTCCAGGGTCACCACGGTGCCCTCCGGCCCGACCGCCCTGGCCAGCCACTCGGTGCTGTACCCGCCGAGCGTGCCGATCTCGAGCACGCGGCGCGCGTTCGCCGTCCGGGCCAGCAGATGCAGGAACTTGCCCTGTGGTGGCGAGACGTCGATCGGCGGCAGGCCCGCGTCGGCATTGGCGCTCAGCGCGGGCGCGCCCTCCTCGCCGACCAACGAGTCCACGAGATACCGGTCGACGCCTGCCCAGTCGTTGTCCGTCATGGAGGCCAGTGTGCCACTTCTAGGCCTTCGCGGTCTCGACCTCGACGATACCGCGGACGACCTGTACGGCGGCCTGGACCAGCGATTTCACCGACACCATCGCATTCGCCATGGCGAAGAGCAGCGTCGAGATCTTCGTCGCCGACGCCGAGATCTGGAACAGCGCACGGGAGATGAGTGCGGGTGTAGCGGTACCCCCGGAGGCGATCATGATCGCGGTGAACTCGGCCAACATCCCCGCGAGTGCACTGAGGACCTCCACGACGACGCCCTTGACCGCCTCGACGATGCGCTTCATTCCCTCGTTCGCGTCAGCGAGTGTTTGTGCCAGCGCGGACTGCTCGGCGATCTTGCCGGTCAACTCGGTGGCAGTGGCGCGATACGCCTCGGCCGCTGCGCCGGTCCACGCACCGATGCCCGAATCGAGGGCAGTTCCCCAGGCTTTCGCGGTCTTCTCGAGGTGTGTGGCGATCTTCCCCCATGAATCGGAGTACCCCTGGACCATGTCGGGGCTGCCGGTGAGCGACTCCAGCGTCTTGCGCAACGGTTCGACATGCTCGAGCATCCAGCTCATCAGTTGCGATCCGAGGAAATTGAACGGATCGAATTTCGCGAGCGTCGAGGTGCCCTTGATCGCCTTCATGAACATCGTCACGACGTCCGAGACCGCCTGGCCAGTGCTGGCGGCCTTCGTGATGGCATCGGCCTTGTCCAGAACCGATGCGCCGCCGGTCATGGCGTCGTAGAGCCCGTATCCGTTCTCCCACACATCACCCGCGATCGTGCCCTTGAGGATGCCGGCGTCGGCCTCGGTCTCCCCTTTGCTGTTCTCCTTCAGTCCTGGCTTGCCCACATTGTTCAGGAGCGGATTGCCCTCCTGGTAGTAGACGTTGCGGTAGTCGACGGAATCGGTCAGCAGATCGGATTCGGTCTTCGGGGCGGGCCCGTCGTCGAAGTTGTTCGCCAGGCCGGGCAGCGTGTGCTCGTTGAGGAATGTCCCCACCGCATTGGGTCCGTCGGCCATCGTCAGACATTCCTCTCGATCTCGGCGGTCTTTCCGGCGATGTCGCCGGCGCGAGTGGTGTCACACTGGTCGAAAGTGTCGGCGGCCGTGGTCAGTTTGCCGGGCATCTCCCCGGTCAGCGTGTTGAGCCGGCTCAGCGTGCTGGTGATCTCGTCGTGCAGATCATTGAGGGTCACCGCGGCATAGATCTGCACCAGCGGACCGTATCCGTCGTCCGCGTGCGCGAGATAGTTCGCTGCCGCCATCGCCTCTGCCACCCCCGCCGCTACGCCGTCCACCGCTCGAGCATGGGTCCTGATCGCCTCGGTACTGACATTCACCGCACAAGTCACGCTGGTCCTCCTGGTCGTGGTGAGCTTCCTGGATTCCGCACTCTGTCGAAAAGGTTGGACGCGGCAGACCACGATTCGGTTCCCTCGCCGCCCGGGAATTCGCGCGTGACTACTGCAACCAGGACCTGCGCTGGAAGAACATGTCCTCCTCGGACGGTTCCTCCGGCGCGACGACCCGGTCCCGGTCGGGCTTGCGACCGGCCGGGGTCTCCGGCGCGGAGGCGGCGGGCCACGGCGCGGCCGGGGCAGCGGGCGGTGCGGGCGGGGCAGGTGGCGTGGGGGGTGCGGTGGGCTCGGCGTCCACATCGGGGAAGCGCTCGGCGTACTGGCCGACGATGGCCTCGCCCGCTTCGTCGGTGCCGACCATGTCGTGCACCAGCCCGGTGACCTGGTCGCGCAGCCGCGCCTGGGCGCGGTGGGTGCAGGCCATGAGCTCGGCCGCCACGGCGGTGGGGTCCATGCCGCGCACGGCGGCGGCCAGGGTGATGGCGGTGGTGGAGCCGTTGGCGTCGACGGTGACGCTGATCCGGCCGTCGGCCGAGGTGTCGGTGACGCTGACCTCGGTCATCTTGCCGTGCAGTTCCTGGTATCGCTGTGCTTTGCGTTCCAGATCCTCGGCCCAGCGCGAGAGTTCGTCGGCGGCGTTGTTCAGGTCGTCCATGGCTGCGGTCCCCTCCTGCCGGGGCTCCCCGGCGCTACACGGCAGGGCGCGCTGTCCACCCGCCCCGTTCGGATCGCGCCGAGCCTAGCCGCGCGATCCCCACCCACCCTGACCGGGGCCGCACCGCACCGTTTCGTACCGAACAGTAACCGTGTTACTGTCGCATCGGTTTCAGATTCCGGTGACGTACATCATGCACGACCCGGTTCTGCGGCCCAGGACACACCCGTGACAGGGCGGGGTAACGGTGATGGAGAGTGGAATGCAGCAATCACGCTCAGCGGTGAGTCGTGTGGCGATGACGGCACTGGTGTGCCTGGCCACGGCGGCCGGGCATCTGGTCGGCGCGGGACCGGCGGTGGCCGAGCCGGTCAGCGCGTTCTACGTGCCGCCCGCGCAGCTGCCCGAGGCGCCCGGCGCGATCGTGAAGACGCAGCCGATGACCATTCTGGCGACGCCGCCGACGGCGACGGGCTGGCCGACGCAGGCCCAGCACGTCATGTACACCTCGCGGCTGCAGGACGGGTCGCCGGTCGCGGTGTCGGGCACCTACATCGAGCCCACCAATCCCTGGCAGGGCCCCGGCGCGCGCCCGACCGTGGTGATCGGCCCCGGCACCTCCGGGCAGGGTGACCGCTGCGCGATGTCGGTGGCGTTCTCCACCGGCGTCTCGGTGACCGCCGACCCGGCGCTGGGCCTGTCGGCCAATCAGGAACTGCCGTCCTCGGCGGTGTGGAGCGCGCTCGGCGCCCGGGTGCTGATCACCGACTACATCGGCCTGGGCACCCCCGGAATCCACACCTACGCCAACCGTTTCGAGAGCGGGCACGCGATTCTCGACGGTGCCAGGGCGGCCAACGCGCTCGGCGGTGTCGGCCCGGACACCCCGCTGGTGCTGTGGGGCTACTCCCAGGGCGGCGGCGCCACGGCGGCCGCGGCGGAACTGGCCCCGGAGTACGCGCCGGAGCTGAATCTCAAGGGCACCTGGGCGGGTGGCCCGGTGGCCGATCTCGGTGAGATCCTGAAGCAGATCGACGGCGCGCTGATCGGTGGCGCCATCGGCTTCGCGGTCAACGGCATGCTCGCGCGCTATCCGGAACTCCAGCGCGCGGTCGACCGGGTGACCTCGCCCGAGGGCCGCGCCATGCTGGCGACGCTCAGCGATTCCTGCGTGGCCGACCTGATCGTCTACCACCCGTTCCTGCGCACGAATTCGCTGACGGTGGACGGCCGTTCGCTCACCGAGCACCTCGCGGGCATCCCCGAGGCCGGGCCGGTCCTGGCCGAACTGCGCCTGGGCAGCCGCAAGCCCACCACGCCGGTGTTCGTCACCAGCGGCCGCAACGACGACACCGTCCCCTACGGCCAGGCCCGCCGTCTCGCCGAGGACTGGTGCGGCCAGGGCGCCACGGTCACCTTCCGCACCAACGAACTGCCGCCGATCCTGCCGGGCTTCACCATCCCGAACCACTTCGGCCCGGAGATCATCGACGGTTTCGGCCCCGACAACGCGGTGACCTACCTGCTCGACCGGCTGGCGGACAAGCCGGTCACCGGCTGCTCGTTCGACTGAGCGAGGCAGTGCGCCGGACGCCGCCGACAGCGTGGTCGGCGGCGTTCGCCGTCAGAACAGGAAGTACCGCTGGGCCATGGGTAGTTCGGTGGCCGGCGCCTCGGTCCAGACTTCGCCGTCGACGCGGACGGTGAAGGTGTCGGGGTCCACCTCGATGCGTGGCATGGCGTCGTTGCGCGGCATGTCGGCCTTGGTGACCCGGCGGACGTTCTTGACCGGCACCAGTTTCCGCCGCACGTCGAGGCGGTTCGCCAGCCCGTCGTCGATCGCGTGCTCGGAGACGAAATGCAGCGAGGTGGCCGCGGCGGCGGGGGCGGCGGCCCCGAACATCGGGCGCGGCAGCACCGGCTGCGGGGTGGGGATCGAGGCGTTGGCGTCGCCCATGGCGGCCCAGGCGATCATCCCGCCCTTGAGCACCGCGTGCGGACGCACCCCGAAGAACGCGGGCTCCCACAGCACCAGATCGGCCAGCTTGCCGACCTCCACCGATCCGATCTCGTCGTCGAGGCCGTGCGCGACCGCCGGGCAGATGGTGTATTTCGCGATGTAGCGCTGCACGCGCGCGTTGTCGGCGGCGCCGTCGCCGGGCAGGGCGCCGCGGCGGCGTTTCATCACGTGCGCGGTCTGCCAGGTGCGCATCACCACCTCGCCGATGCGGCCCATGGCCTGGGAATCCGAGCCGATCATCGAGATGGCGCCCAGGTCGTGCAGCAGGTCCTCGGCGGCGATGGTCGAGGGACGGATGCGGGATTCGGCGAAGGCCAGGTCCTCGGGGATCGACGGGCTCAGGTGGTGGCAGACCATGAGCATGTCGAGATGCTCGTCGAGGGTGTTGACGGTGTGCGGCCGGGTCGGGTTGGTGGAGCTGGGCAGCACATTGAGATGCGAAGCGACGGTGATGATGTCGGGCGCGTGCCCGCCGCCGGCACCCTCGGTGTGGTAGGCGTGGATGCCGCGCCCGGCGATGGCCGCGAGGGTGTCCTCGACGAATCCGGCCTCGTTGAGGGTGTCGGAGTGCAGCGCCACCTGCACGCCCGAGGCGTCGGCGACCTTCAGGCAGGCGTCGATCGCGGCCGGGGTGGAGCCCCAGTCCTCGTGCAGCTTGAATCCCGAAGCGCCGCCGCGCAACTGCTCCCACATGGATTCGCTGCTGACGGTGTTGCCCTTGCCGAGCAGCACGATGTTCATCGGCCAGTGGTCGAGCGCTTCCATCATCCGCGCCAGGTGCCAGGACCCGGGGGTGACGGTGGTGGCCTTGGAGCCCTCGGCGGGGCCGGTGCCGCCGCCGATGAGGGTGGTGATGCCGCCGCCGAGCGCCTCGTCGAGCAGCTGGGGGCAGATGAAGTGCACGTGACAGTCGATGGCGCCCGCGGTGAGGATGCGCCCGTTGCCCGCGATGATCTCGGTGGACGGACCGACCACCAGATCCGGATGCACACCCGACATGGTGTCGGGGTTGCCCGCCTTGCCGAGGGCGCAGATGCGACCGTCGCGGATGCCGACGTCGGCCTTGATGACGCCCCAGTGGTCGATGACGATCACCCCGGTGATCACGGTGTCGGGCGCGCCGTCGGCGCGGGTGGCGCGCGACTGGCCCATCGACTCGCGCAGCACCTTGCCGCCGCCGAAGACGGCTTCCTCGCCCGCCAGCCCGGGTCCGCCGCTGCGGTCCTCGGTGATCTCGACGAACAGGTCGGTGTCGGCCAGGCGGACCCGGTCGCCGGTGGTCGGCCCGAAGAGCTCGGCGTAGCGGGCGCGGCTGAGTTCGCTCATCGGTTCTCTTCCTGACTGGTCGCGTCCAGGCGGCCCGGCGCGTCCGCGCTGATGCCGTACACCTCGCGGGTGCCGCCCAGCGGGACCAGCGAGACCCGTTGCGGCAGACCGGGTTCGAAGCGCACCGCGGTGCCCGCCGGGATGTCGAGGCGGTGGCCGTACGCGGCGGCGCGGTCGAAGTCCAGGGCGGCGTTGGCCTGCGGGAAGTGCACGTGGCTGCCCACCTGCACCGGCCGGTCGCCGGTGTTGACGACCTCGAGCTGCACGCGCACCGCGCCCGCGTTCAGCTCGATCATGCCCTCGGCACAGAGATACTCACCGGGAATCACGGCCCTCGCCTATCCGATCGGGTGGTGCACGGTGACGAGCTTGGTGCCGTCGGGAAAGGTGGCCTCGACCTGCACGTCGTGGATCATCTCCGGGACGCCGTCCATCACGTCGTCGCGGCTGAGCACCGAACGGCCCGAGGACATCAGCTCGGCCACGGTCCGCCCGTCGCGGGCGCCTTCGAGGACGTGATCGGTGATCAGCGCGACGGCTTCGGGATGGTTGAGCTTGAGCCCCCTGGCCTGTCGGCGGCGCGCCAGTTCGGCCGCGTAACTCAGCAGCAGCCGTTCCTGCTCGTGCGGCGACAGGCGCATCGGGTCTCTCCTCGGCAATGGACTAGGCGGGTGACCAGATATTCTGGCATGCCCGTCCCGAACCCGCCGCCCAGCGGACCACCACCGCGCGGCCGCGTCGCGCACCGACCGGGAAAACCGGTGAAGCCCAAGCGAACCCGCCCGTACGGTAGCGGACATGCGGACGGATTCCGGATTGTTGAACGTGGTCGACATCGAGGCCACCTGCTGGACGGGTTCTCCCCCGCCCGGCCAGACCAGCGAGATCATCGAGATCGGCCTCACCGTGGTCGACCTCGCGACCCACACGCGGGTGAGCAAGCACGGCATCCTCGTGCGCCCCACCCGTTCCACCGTCGGCGAGTTCTGCACCGAGCTCACCGGCCTGACCCGGCAGCAGGTCGACACCGGTGTCGAGTTCGCCGAGGCGTGCCGCGTCCTGACGACGGACTTCGCGGCCGGGACACGGCCGTGGGCGAGCTGGGGCGATTACGACCGCAAGCAGTTCTTCGTCCAGTGCGCCGAGACCGGGGTGCCCTATCCGTTCGGCCCGCGACACACCAATGCCAAGCAGGTCTTCGCCGAGTCCTACGGCCTGCGCAGACGCCAGGGCATGGCGGGCGCGCTGGGCATCGCCGAGCTGCCGCTCGAGGGCAGGCACCACCGCGGCGAGGACGACGCGTGGAACATCGGCGCCCTGATCACCCACGTGCTCGACCGCGGCGGCTGGCGCGTTACCACCGAGGGGTGACGCGCCGGGCCGGTCAGGCCGACAGGTTCTGCAACCGGACCTGACCGCGCGCGACCGTGCGCCCCTCGGCATCGGTGATCACCACCACCCACAGCTGCTGGGTGCGGCCGCGATGGATCGGGGTGGCCTCCCCGGTGAGCACGCCCTTGCTGACCGCGCGCAGGAAGTCGGTGTTGTTGTTGACCCCGACCACCGACCCGCGGTCCCCGAACCACACCCCGCCACCGACGCTGGCCAGCGTCTCGATGACCGTGCAGTACACGCCACCGTTCTGGATGCCCGCGGGCTGGAACAGCTGCGGACGCACCTCCCACTCCCCGCGCACCCGATCGGCGGAGATCTCGGTGTAGCGCAATCCGATCAGATCGGTGAAGGTGCCTTTGCTCGCCTCGTTCATCAGTTCGGGCGAGAGATCGGCCAGCGACAGTTCACTCATGGACTCCGGTCTACACCATGACCTATCAGCCGCGCCCGCCTGTCACCACAAAACGATGCGGCGGACCCCGTCACGAAGACGGAGCCCGCCGCGGCATGAATGAGGGGGTCGACCGCAGCCCTCGGGACCACCGGCTCATCCGTACGCCGAGATGAGCATAGGTCAGGCTTACCTAAGTGGTCAAGTGTGCGGGTCGGCGTGTTTCCGGCACGACCGCCGCGGACTACCGTCGAAGCGCATCCAGCCCCACGACCAGGAGGATTCCGTGACCGAGACACACCTGGCCGAGGTGATGGCCGAATTGGCGGCGCTGGAAGATCCCAAGATCCGGGCGGTGAACGAGAAGCACGGGGACGAGCACGGGGTGAATCTCACCCGGTTGCGGGCTGTGGCGAAGCGGTTGAAGACGCAGCAGGAGCTGGCGGTGGAGTTGTGGGGCACCGGGGACAGCTCGGCGCGGTTGCTGGCGTTGCTGATCTGTCGGCCGAAGGCGTTCTCGCGGGAGGAGCTGGATGGGATGTTGCGGGCGGCGCGGACGCCGAAAGTGCAGGACTGGCTGGTGAATTACGTGGTGAAGAAGAGTCCGCACGCGGAGGAGTTGCGGGTGGCGTGGTTCGGGGACGCCGATCCGGTGGTGGCGAGTGCGGGGTGGGCACTGACCAACGAGCGGGTGGTGAAGAAGGCGGAGGGGCTGGATCTGGACGGGTTGCTGGATCTCATCGAGGCGGGGATGCAGGACGCGCCGGAGCGGTTGCAGTGGGCGATGAACCAGACGCTCGCGCAGATCGGGATCGAGCACGCGGAGTATCGCGCGCGGGCGATCGAGATCGGGGAACGGTTGCGGGTGCTGGCGGACTATCCGACCTCGCCGGGCTGCACGTCGCCGTTCGCGCCGGTGTGGATCGCGGAGATGGTGCGCAGGCGGCAGGGCTAGCTTTCGCCGGTTCGCTTGCTCAACACGATCGCAATACTCCATGATCATCGGTACCTCTATGTTTCCGAGGCTTGTGTCGATGTTGAGAGCTCGTTTCCAGGTCGCATCACGGCCGGGGGTGGGCGCGGCGAGAGAGGCAAGATTTCGTGAGTAGTAGTCGTATTCCCCGGTGGGCCGTGCGGGCGGCGATCTGCGCGGCGGCGGTCGGGGCCGCGGTCGCGGCGCCGGTGCAGGCCGAACCGCTGTGGCCGGGCGGGCCCGATGTTCCCGGCGTGCCCGCCATCATCCCCGAGCCCGAACCGGAGCCGGTGGTGGCGCCGTGCAGCGAGCAGGCCCGCGCGTGCCTGCAGCTGTCGACCAACAACGCCTGGCTGATGGACAACGGGAAGGTCACCTTCGGGCCGAGCCCGATGTCGCACGGCCGTCCCGGCTACGAGACGCCGACCGGGGTGTTCAAGGTGGCGTTCAAGAAGCCGTTCCACTGGAGCACCCTGCACAACGCGCCGATGGAGTACGCGGTGTTCTTCAACGGCGACATCGCCTATCACATCGGCCCCACCGAGGAGCAGTCCCACGGCTGCATCCGGTTGACGCCCGAAGGCGCGAAGGCGCACTACGACTGGCTGGAGCCGGGCGACATCGTCGAAGTCGTGCCCTGAGCGCACGCTCGTGACGACGGGGAGGCCGGGACATCCGGCCTCCCCGTTCGCGTTTCAGGCGGCCGAGGGCACCTCGAGCCGATCCTGAGGGGATCCGAAGCCGGTCCCGGCACGGTGACGTCATGACCGAACAGCCGCCCCCGGGTCCGTGTGGGACCTGTGTTGCCACGGCGGCCCGTCTGGCGCGGGTTGCGACCCGGCACAATTCTGGCGGGGCCCGGAAGACCCCACATTTCAGGTATTGCGGCTCACGCCGTGGCGGATCCAGGTACTGCGCGGCCGCGATCTCGTGGCGGGAATACCACCCCAGATCTGGCGCTCTCGGATTGAGCCGGATCGACAATTCCCAACGCCTGCGGAAATCACTGATTCTTCCTGCTGTTACGAAATATCGGCCTTTCTCCAGGTTTCGATCGCGACGCGTGCTGATACGCCGGGCTCACCGAAAAATAGCATCGGAGAACGCTTCGGGGGCGGACTTCACTCAGTCCGTCCCCGAAGTACATTTGCGTCGCAGTCATAGCTGATGAGCATCATCAAGCAGCGATCGGCGAATTGGCGAGAAGTGCCCACCCATCCCGATTCTCGTGCCCCTGAAATCAGGGTCAGCAAGCCATTCGACAACCCACTCCCACCGACGATCACCAACCGGACCCAACACCGCCAGCATGGGACCGACCACCCCGGAACAAGCCCCACCGCCCGGCAGCACATCCCGATCCACCGCAGATCAGAACTATCACCCATCGAGTCCATCCCCATTGACAGACCCACTCGAGAACACCGCCGTTCACCGCGAAAGCCGCCCGAACTGTGCCAGACAGTCGATGCAACCACAGGTCATACCCAGTTCCGCAGCGTTACACCGCAACTGACGAGCTGCTTCCATCGGGAAAGAAAAATATGAACGAATCACCGAGAGTGAAACATTCGGTTGCCACACAACGGCGACGGCGATACGTTACCGGCGTCACAGCAGCCGAGCTGATTGTGGCCAGTATCCGAGGCAAGGAGATCCACTGTGGGTTCACTGGAAGAAATCATGATCGCGGCGATCGCGGGACTCGGTTCCGCGGCGGAAGGCGATGGCCTGCTCGCCGTCTTCCTCGGCTCGGTGGAAGCGTTCTTCCCCTGATCCGGTGCACTCGCACCCGATTCACCTTTCGATAAATCAGGAGTAAAAAATGGGTTCTCTCTACGAACTTCTGCAGACCGGCGCGGGCAGCCTCAGCAATGCCGCGCTGCCCTTCGTGCAGGCGCTGATCACCGCCAGCGGCGGCACCCCCACCCCGGGCAAGTAATCCAAGGCAAGGAGTTCGATCATGGGTTCGCTGAGTGAGTTGCTGACCACGGCCATCGCGGGACTGGGTTCGGCCGCCGAGGGCGACGGCCTGCTGGCGGTCTTCCTCGGTTCGGTGGAAGCCTTCTTCCCGTAGCCACGCGCCGACCGTCGCCAGCCGGCGATCGGGGCCCGGCGGCCGATGCCGCGGGCCCCGTTCGTCATTCAGAGAAGTCAGCAGGCACCATGCACACTCCCCTCCTCCGCGGTCTCGCCGCCGCCGCGTGCGCGGTGGCCGTCGCCACGGCACCCGTCGTCACCGACGCGCCGCGGGCCGCCGCCGCGCCCGGCGCGTACCTGGTGAGCCAGACGCGCACCGGCCAGACCGTGGATCTCGCGGTCTGGTCCCCGTCGATGGATCGCACCATCGCGCTGCGGGTGCTGCGCCCGCTCGACACCGCCACCCCGGCCCCGACGCTGTATCTGCTCAACGGCGCGGGCGGCGGCGAGGATTCGGCCAACTGGCCCGGCCAGACCGACGCGGCGGGCTTCTTCGCCGACAAGCACGTCAATGTCGTGATCCCGATGGAGGGCGCGTTCTCGTACTACACCGACTGGCGGGCGCCCGATGCCGGGCTGGCGAAGAACCTGGAGAACAACGGCCACAACATGTGGACCACCTTCCTCACCCGTGAACTGCCGCCAGTGATCGACGCGGCCTTCGCCACCACGGGCGCCAATGCCCTGGCCGGGATCTCCATGGCGGGCACCTCGGTGCTGGATCTGGCCATCCAGGCGCCGCAGCTGTATCGCAGCGTCGCCTCCTACAGCGGCTGCGCGATGACCAGCGATCCGATCGGGCGTGCCTTCGTCTCGCTGGTCGTGCGGATGGGCGGCGGCGATGTGACGAACATGTGGGGCCCGGTCACCGACGCCGCCTGGCGTGAGCACGACCCGTACGTGCAGGCACACCGGCTGCCCGACATCCCGATCTACCTCTCCAGCGGCACCGGCCTGCCCGGCCCGCACGACACCCTGGCCAACCCGCGCGTGCACATCACCGGCAAGAACGCGAACTCGATCCTGACCAACCAGATGCTCGTCGGCGGCGGCATCGAGGCCGCCTCGGCGATGTGCACCGCGGCCATGGGCCAGCGGACCAGGGAGCTGGGCCGCACGAATGTCACCGTGAACATCCGGCCGACCGGCACCCACTCGTGGGGCTACTGGGAGGACGACCTGCACGCGTCCTGGCCGGTGATGGCGACGGCGCTGGGCCTGTGAACGCCGAACTGCGGGTCGGCGCCGAGCGATTGCGCCCGCGCGACGCGGTGTTCGTCTACGACGAGACCGACCGGCACCTGTCCCATATCGTCGCGGTCTATTTCGCCGACGCCTCCGCGGGCCGCGCGCCGTCCAGCGACGAACTGCTGGACTGGGCGCGAGCGCGGCTCGGGCACGCGGTGCTGTTCCACCGGCGGCTGCGGCGCGTGCCGCTGGACCTGGACCTGCCCTCCTGGGTGCCCGATCCCACGATGACGGTGCGCGAGCACGTGCGGCGCAGCACCGATGTCCACACGTGGGCCGAGGCGCGGGCGCGCATCGCCGAGATCACTTCGGCGCGCATGGATCTCACGCGGCCACCCTGGGAGATCCAGGTGCTCGACCGGGTGGACGGCGTGCCCGCGATGCCGGGCCCGACCACGATCATCGTGCTGAAGTTCCATCACAGCGTCGGCGACGGTGTCGCGACCCGCGCGCTCGAACAGCTCCTGTTCGGGACCGGCCCCGCACCCGCGCCGCGGCTCGACGAGCCGTCCACCCTGCGAACCGTGGCGCGCACCGTCACGGCGCTGGGCACGCAGCCCGTCCGCTTCGTCACCGGGCTGCGGCGTCATCGCCGCGCCGCGACGGAGCTGGCGACCGCGGTGGCGGCGGGTGACATCCACGAACCCGCCGCCCTGCGCCCGGCCACTCGCTTCAACCGCGACATCCGTTCGGCCACGACCTTCCATCTGGTGCCGATCCCGATGGCCGAGGTGCGCGCCGCCAAAGCCGCCGCGCCCCAGCGGGTCACGATCAACGATCTGATGCTGACGACGGTCGCAGGCGCCCTGGCCGACTACCTCGCCGGGCACGGCGAGCCACCCGCCGGCTCGCTCGCGGCCATGGTGCCGAGGTCGATGCGCGGTGTGGCGGACTGGGATTCGCGCAACCGGCTCACCCAGATGATCGTCGAGCTGCACACCGACATCGCCGATCCGGTGGCCCGGCTGGCCGCGATCCGGCAGTCGGCGGACCGGGCCAAGCAGCGCGCCGCCGACCCGGCCGTGCTGCGCGCGGACCGGCTGGTGGAGACCGCGCCCGCGCTGCTGTTGCGCGCCGCGGGCTGGGCCCGCGCGCAACGGCACTTCGACGGCACCGATACCGTGCCGATGTGCAACACGACGATCAGCAATGTGGCGCCGGTGAGCGACACGCTGAGCTTCTGCGGTCTGCCGGTGGTGCGCGCGGTCGGCGCGCTACCGGTGCTCGACGGCGACGGCCTGCGGCACCTGATCACCGCGCAGGGCGAGGAGATCACCCTCACCTTCACCACGAGCGCGGCGATGATGCCCGATCCCGAGCACTACGGCGAGCTGCTCCTGCGCTCGTTCCACACCCTCGCGACCGCGCTCACCGCGTCCGCGAGGAGCTGACTGGCTCAGCGTTGCAGGCACCCGGTCCGGCGCACCGGCAGACCACGCTCCTCGAACGCGCCGAGCAGCAGCTGGCCGCGCCGGGCACCCGCGCTGGCGTCGGCGCGGGCCAGGTCGGGCACGTAGGTGGCCGCGCCGACGACGGATTCGCCGACCAGCGACCAGAACCGGCGCGCGGACAGGCCCGAGCAGCGGCTCAGCACCGACTGCAGCGGGATCAGCGCCGAGGCGCAGCGCTGGGCCAGCCACACCGCCATCGCCGCCTCGCACGGCAGGGCGACGGTGCCCGGCTCGGCCGCCTCCGGATCACCGGCGACGACGCGAATCGTGGTGTCGGACAGGCCCGCCCAGTCGATGCCGCCGTCGTTGTCGTGGTGGATCCACAGATTGTCGCGGCCCGGGTCCCAGGCTTGGGCCGACATGACGAACAGCGCGGTTACGCGGCCGACCACGGCGTGGATCAGCGCGGTCGCCACCACCTCGGCGGCGATGTCGTCGTTGATCATCTCCGCGGCGTGGCGGCGGTACATCAGCTCGACGCGACCCTCGGACAGGCCGGTGGGCACATGCCACCAGCGCCGCTTGCCCTGGCCGACCATCGCCGCCACCGCATAGACCCGCGGATGCTCCGGTTGCAGCGCTTGCAACCGGGCACAGGCGCGGTCGAACGACGCAGCGGTGGTGCGGGACGTAGTGATGATGACGGGCTCGGGCATCGAACCTCCTCGAACGGTTGGTTCCCGTGACGATGATGTCAGGGAACATAGGTTAGGCTTACCAGACTTCACAAGTCGTGTCCGGCTCGAGGCAGGAGAAGTTCGTCGCCGTGATCCACCCAGGCACCGTCAGACGCCGTCGTCTGACCGGGCTTCTACTGCTCGTCGCGCTGCTCACCGTCGCGGTCGTGGCGAGCATCGCCATCGGCACGCGCTCGCTCTCGCCCGCCACGGTGTTCGACGCGCTCACCCACGCGCTCGGCTGCGACGGCGGCCCGTTCAGCTGCCCGGCCCGCTCCACCGCCGAGGAAATCGTGCGTGAGCTGCGTCTGCCGCGCACCGCGCTGGCCCTGTTCGCCGGGATGGCGCTGGGCATCGCGGGCGCGCTCATCCAGGGGTATACCCGCAATCCGCTGGCTGATGCCGGTTTGCTCGGACTCAATGCCGGTGCGGCGTTCCTGGCGGCGCTGAGCGTCTACCTGTTCGGTTTCACCGCGCCCAACCAGTACATCTGGTTCGCCTTCGCCGGCTCGGCGGTGGCGGGGCTGATCGTGTTCGGGGCCTCGTCCATCGGTGGCGGCAAGGCCAGCCCGTTGTCGCTGGTCCTGGCCGGTGCGGCGATGACGGCGTTCCTGCAGGCGATGACCAATGCCATCGTCGTGCTCGACAATGTGGCCCTCGACACCTACCGCTTCTGGGTGGTCGGCACCGTCGCCGGACGCGAGGCCGACGTGTTCTGGCAGGTGCTGCCGTTCCTCGTGGTCGGGCTGGGGATGGCCGTCGCGGCGGCGCCCTCGCTGAACCTGCTCAGCCTCGGTGACGACGTCGCGCGCGGCCTCGGCGTCGACGTGGGCCGGGCCCGCGCGTTCGGGATGGTCGCGGTGGTGCTGCTCAGCGGCGCGGCCACGGCAGCGATCGGCCCGATCGCGTTCCTGGGCCTGGTGGTGCCGCACATCGCGCGCACCATCACCGGCCCGGACAACCGCTGGCTGATCCCCTATTCCGGCCTCATCGGCGGCCTGTTGCTGCTGGTGGCCGACATCGCCGGACGCGTGGTCGCCCGGCCGGGCGAACTGCAGGTCGGGGTCATGCTGGCCGTGATCGGCGCGCCCTTCTTCATCGCGCTGGTGCGCCGCAAGAGACTGGTGAGCCTGTGAGCACGACCACCACCGACAAGTCCGTCGACCTGCGCCGAGTGCGTCCCGCGGTGCGGGTCGGCCCGTTCTCCTTCGTGCTGCGGCCGGTCATGCTGGCCGCCGTCGTGGCGCTGGCCGTGCTGGTGTTCGCGCTGTTCTGCACCGATATCGCCGTCGGCGACACGAATATCGCGCTGGGCAAGGTGCTCGACGTGCTCGGCGGCGGGGGCAGCCGGTCGCAGCGGTTCATCGTGCTCGACTCGCGGCTGCCGCGCGCGCTCACCGCCGTGGTGATCGGGGCGGCGCTCGGTCTGTCCGGCGCGATCATGCAGTCGATCCTGCACAATCCGCTCGCCGGTCCCGATGTACTGGGAATCACCGCCGGTGCCAGCGTCGGCGCGGTCGCGGTGATGGTCGGCACCGGCGGCGCGACCACCGGACTACTGGCCACCGTCGGCGGGCCACTGGCCGCGCTGGCGGGCGGCCTGCTCACCGCGATGCTCATCTATGTCCTGGCATGGGGCCGCGGCGGCGCGGGCGAACGCGGGATCACCGGATTCCGGCTGGTGCTCATCGGCATCGGCGTCAACACCGTGCTCATGTCGGTGATCACCTGGCAGCTCGCCCGGGCCACCCTCACCGACGCCGCCCGCGTGCAGCTGTGGCTCAACGGTTCGCTGAACTCGACCGACATCGCCCGGCTCGTGCCGGCCGCGCTGGCGCTGGGCGTCGTCGCGGTGGTGGCGATCGGCTCGGCCCGGACCCTGGCCGCGCTGCGCCTCGGCGAGGACTCGACCCGGGTGCTCGGCGTGCGGATCCAGTCGCAGCAGGCGCTGCTGATCGGTACCGCGGTGGTGGCGGCCTCGGTCGCGACCGCGGTGGTCGGCCCGGTCGGCTTCGTCGCCCTGGCCGCCCCGCAGATCGCCCGGATGCTGCTGCGCACCCCCGGCGAGCCGCTCATCGCCTCCGCGCTGACCGGCGCCGCGCTGGTCACCGGAGCCGATATCATCGCCCGTGCGCTGCTGCCCGTCGACCTGCCGGTCGGCATCGTCACGGCCGCGCTCGGCGGACCGTTCCTGCTCTACCTGCTCGTCCGCATGAACCGGAAGGCCACCGTCGCATGACCACCCCCGCCCACCGTCTCGCCGCCGAGGCCGTCTCCCTCGGCTACGGCGACCGGCTGATCGTCGACGGGCTCAGTCTCGACATCGCGCCCGGCGTGGTCACCACCGTCATCGGGCCCAACGGCTGCGGCAAGTCCACCCTGCTCAAGTCGCTGGGCAGGCTGCTGCGCCCGCGCACCGGTCAGGTGGTGCTCGACGGCAAGGCCATCTCGACCATGAAGACCAAGGACGTGGCCCAGGTGGTCGGCATGCTGCCGCAGACCCCGGTCGCGCCGGAGGGTCTCACCGTCGCGGATCTGGTCGCGCGCGGCAGACATCCGCACCAGTCCTGGCTGCGGCAGTGGTCGGCCGACGACGAGACCGAGGTCGCGGCCGCGCTGGCCCAGACCGGCATCGCCGATCTGGCCGAACGCACCCTCGACGAACTCTCCGGCGGACAGCGTCAGCGCGCCTGGATCTCGATGGCGCTGGCCCAGGGCACCGACATCCTGCTGCTCGACGAGCCGACCACCTACCTCGACCTCGCGCACTCGCTCGAGGTGCTGGATCTGGTCGACCGGCTGCACGACGAACTGGGCCGCACCGTGGTGATGGTGCTGCACGATCTCAACCTGGCCATCCGCTACAGCGACGAGCTCGTCGTCATGGCGGCGGGCCGGATCGTCGCCCGGGGCAAGCCCGCCGAGATCATCACCGCCGAGTTGCTCGCCGAGGTGTTCGGGCTCGAGGCGACCGTGCTCACCGACCCGGTCTCGGGCAGGCCGATGATCGTGCCGATCGGCACCCGGCACGTGCACGGCGCGGCCGGGTATGACGAATGACACACCAGCAAATCCCCCGTTACGACAATCTGTAGTACGCATCTTTGTCGTTGAGTCCGTAAAATCAGGGGATGGCAGGACTCGGCGAACTCGAAAAAGCGGTCATGGACCAGTTGTGGTCGGCCGACGAACCGCAGACGGTGCGGCAGGTCCACGAAGCACTGGCCGCGCGGCGCGAGCTCGCGTACACGACAGTGATGACCGTGCTGCAGCGTCTGGCGAAGAAGGATCTGGTGGTGCAGCGACGCGACGATCGCGCGCATCGATACGCACCGGTACACAGCCGCGACGAACTGGTCGCGAGCCTGATGGTGGACGCGTTGCAGCAGGCAGACGCCGCGGGCAGCCGCGCCGCCGCCCTGGTGCACTTCGTCGAGCAGGTGGGCAAGGACGAGGCCGATGCGTTGCGCGAGGCCCTCGCCAAGCTCGAATCCGACGACAAGAGCAGTTAGACTCCCTGGCGGCTCTCACAACGACGTGAGCGCCCCTGGCCCCACTACAGCAGTGAGCAGAGTCGATGAACGCAACCGCGGCAGTCTTCGCCGTACTCGCCTTGCTTCTCGCCGGGCCGGTACCGGCACTGCTCAGTCGCGCGAGCTGGGTGCATCGCACACCCCGCGCGGCCCTGGTGTTGTGGCAGGCCATCGCGCTGGCCGCGGTGCTCAGCGCCTTCGGCTCCGGGCTGGCCATCGCCAGCCTGCTGCTCGTCCCCGGCCCCGACGGTAGGCCGACCACCTCCCCCACCCGCGAGATCGACGCCCTCGGTCTGCCGCTGTGGACGGTGTACGTCTTCGTCTTCGCGCTGACCCTGATGGTCGGCGCGCGGCTGATGTTCTCGATCGTGCGCGTGGGCGTGCACACCCGCCGCCGTCGCTCCCGGCATCGCATGCTGGTCGATCTGCTCGACCAGAGCGGACCGGTGCGCCGCGCCGCCGACATCCGCGTGCTCGCCGCCACCGAACCCATCGCCTACTGCCTGCCCGGCCTGCGCCAGCGCGTGGTGCTCAGCGAGGGCACGCTCACCAATCTCGACGACGCCGAGGTCACCGCCATCGTCAGCCACGAGCGCTCCCACCTGCGCGCCCGGCACGATCTCGTACTCGAGGCGTTCACGGCGGTGCACGAGGCGTTCCCGCGGGTGGTGCGCAGCAAGGCCGCGCTGGGCCAGGTCAAGCTGCTGATCGAACTGCTCGCCGACGATTCGGCGGTGAAGGTCACCGGGCCCAAGCCGCTGGCCCGCGCCCTGGTGGCGTGTGCGAAGTCGACGGCGCCGCAGGGTGCGCTCGCGGCCGGTGGCCCGACCACGCTCATCCGCATCCAGCGCCTGGCCGGCGTCAACGGGGACGTGAGAGTCGCCACGGCCGCCTACCTCGGTTCGATCGCGATTCTGGTGGTGCCGACCCTGGCCGTGGCCCTGCCCTGGTTGCAGGAACTCAACCGCCTGTTCCGGGGCTGACCGGGCGATCCTCGGCCGGAGCGAGCCGACCGCGCACGGGTGCGGCCACCCGCTCGCGCCGCAGACACAACCGTTGCCACAATCGGTCGGCTGACCAGCGTGTTTACCCAACCGTGGCCCAACACGCCTATCGTGGGAGTTCGGTCCTTCCTGCTGGGCCGCACCCCGTGCACGCCGTCCGCGTATCCGGGTCAATCGGCGCCGGACCTCTTCCAGCGCGATTCGCAGCCCAACGAAAGGCCATTTTGTCTACTTCCACGCGTCCCGAACCCACGTTCGCCGACCTCGGTCTGCCCGTAGCCCTGGTGCAGGCCCTGCGCAACGCGGGCATCGAGAAGCCCTTCCCCATCCAGGCCGCCACCATCGGCGACGCGCTCGCCGGGCGTGACGTGCTCGGCCGCGGCCCGACCGGCTCGGGCAAGACCCTCGCCTTCGGCCTGCCGATGCTCACCCGCCTCACCGGCGCCTCGGCCAAGCCGGGCCGCCCGCGCGGCCTGGTGCTGGTCCCCACCCGCGAGCTCGCCACCCAGATCGAGCGCGCCCTCGACGAGGCCGCGGTGTCGCTGGGCCTGCGCGTCGCCTCCGTGGTCGGCGGGGCGCCGATCAAGCGGCAGGCCGACCGGCTCGCGCGCGGCGTCGACCTGCTCATCGCCACCCCCGGCCGTCTCGACGACCTGATCAAGCAGCGCGCCGCCGACCTGTCCGACGTGACGATCACCGCGCTCGACGAGGCCGACCACATGGCCGACATGGGCTTCCTGCCCCAGGTCACCCGCCTACTGGACCGCACCCCGAAGGACGGGCAGCGGCTGCTGTTCTCGGCCACCCTCGACGGTGACGTGGACAAGCTGGTCAAGCGCTACATGCACCAGCCGGTCACCCACTCCACCGCGCCGCCGGAGGCGTCGGTGACCACCATGTCGCACCACCTGCTCTACGTGCGCGACAAGAACGTCAAGCGCGCGGTCGCCACCGAGATCGCCGCCCGCGAGGGCCTGACCATCATGTTCGTGCGCACCAAGCACGGTGCCGACCGGCTGGCCAAGCAGCTGCGCGGTGCCGGGGTGGCGGCGGGCTCGCTGCACGGCGGCAAGGCGCAGAACAACCGCACCCGCACGCTGGCGGCCTTCGCCGACGGGTCGGTGCCGGTGCTGGTCACCACCGATGTCGCCGCGCGCGGCATTCATATCGACGGTGTCTCGCTGGTCGTGCACTTCGACCCGCCCGCCGAGCACAAGGCCTACCTGCACCGTGCCGGGCGCACCGCCCGCGCCGGTGAGGACGGCGTGGTGGTCACCCTGGTCACCGACGAGGAGCGCAAGGACGTCGCCGCGATGACCC
The DNA here is from genome assembly GCF_053602435.1 of Nocardia sp. NPDC004415. Lineage (NCBI taxonomy): Bacteria > Bacillati > Actinomycetota > Actinomycetes > Mycobacteriales > Nocardiaceae > Nocardia > Nocardia sp. NPDC004415. Next base: position 100,761 of record NZ_JBSGDP010000005.1, on the reverse strand, counting down.
GCAAGGCGGGCGTGCGGACCGACGGTGTCGAGGTGCGCTCGGGCGACCGCAAGCTGGTCGAGATCACCGGCGCGCGCAAGCCCTCGGGCGTCGCGCTGGCCGCCCCGGCCGCTCCCGTGCAGGCGACGGCGCCGAAGTCGTCGACCGGTGGGCGCCCGCGGCGCGGAAGGTCCGGTGGCGCAGCGGCTTCCGAGGCGGGCCAGGGCCACAGCCGTGGCGGCGGCGCCCCGCGCCGGGAACGTCCGGCGGGCGAGTCGCGCACCCGCAAGCCCGCGGGCACCGGCGGACACGCCCGCAGCGGCGACACGCCGACGAATTCGCGTCGTCGAGCAGCGCGTCCGGCCGGTGCGGCACCCCGCCGCAACCGCACGGCAAACTGACCCGGAACTGAATCACCCCGTGGCCGAACCGATTACGGTTCGGCCACGGTCGTGTTCGGAGACGCGAGGCCCGACTCGCTCACGGCGATGGGGCCTCGCGGGAGATCGATCGGCGACACTGGGCAGGTGACGAACCGTGAGATCGCCACGATCGGGTGCGCGCTGCTGGCCGCGCTCCTGTTCGCAGTGTCCTCGGTGGCGCAGCATCAGGCGGCCGCCGCGGTGCCGCAGGACGCCGGGCTGGTGCGCTCGCTGCTGCGGAACCCGCGGTGGTGGGCGGGGATCGTCGGGGACGCGGGCGGGTACGGCATGCAGGTGCTCGCCCTGGCCTTCGGCGCGGTGCTGGTGGTGCAGCCGATCCTGGTGTGCTCGCTGGTGTTCGCGCTGCCGATGGCCGCGCGGCTGAACCGGCAGCGGATCACCGGCCGGGCCGCCGGGGCGGCGCTGGCGCTGGTCGTCGCGCTGGTGCTGTTCCTGATCATCGGTGACCCCACCGCGGGTGAGGACGACGCCGCGCTGCGGGCCTGGTCGGTGCCGCTGGCGATCCTGCTCGGCATCGTCGCCGTCGCCACGCTGGCGGGCGTGCTGGTCCGCGACCGGGCGGTGCGGGCGCTGTCGCTCGGGCTCGCGGGCGGCGTGCTGTTCGGGCTGGCCGCCGCGCTCACCGACCGCGTGGTCACCCTCTTCGGTGACGGTCCCGGCAGCGTGCTCACCGGCTGGCAGACCTGGGCGCTGGTGACCGCCGGCCTGGTCGGTTTCTACCTGCAGCAGCGCGCCTACCAGGCCGGACCACTGGCCGCCTCGCTGCCCGCCGCGGCCGTCGCCGAACCGCTCGCCGCCGCTTTCCTCGGCCTCACCGCGCTGAACGAGCAGCTGCGCACCGACGGGGCAGGTCATCTCGCCATCGCGGTCTGCGTGCTCGTGATGTGCGTGGCGACGGTTGTGCTCAGCCGGGCCCAAGCCGCGCCACCGGCCACATCCTGAGGTCGCCGAGCGCGCGCACCGACCCGGACACACGTCGCCGACCGTGGAGATCCGACCGGCCGCCCTCCGCGCGGCACGGGCCCCTCCGGCCGCCGGACACCGCCGGGTGCGGTACCGCCCACACCTCGCCGCACACAGCTATCATCGAACGAGTGCGATTTCTTCCGGGACCCCAGCCGCCGTACGACCTCACCTACGACGACCTGTTCCTGGTCCCGAACCGGACCGACATCGCGTCCCGGTTCGACGTGGACCTGGCCACCGTCGACGGCACCGGCACCACCATCCCCCTCGTGGTCGCGAACATGACCGCGGTCGCGGGCAAGCGGATGGCCGAGACCGTGGCCCGCCGCGGCGGCCTCGTGGTGCTGCCGCAGGACCTGCCCATCCCCGCGGCCGCCGAGACCATCGCGTTCGTCAAGAGCCGCTCGCTCACCGCCGACACCCCCGTCACCCTGGACCCCGACAGCGCGGTGTCCGACGCGGTGGCGCTGATGCACAAGCGCGCGCACGGCGCGGTGGTGGTGGTCGAGGACGGCAAGCCCGTCGGGGTGGTCACCGAGGCCGCCTGCGCCGATGTGGACCGCTTCGCGCGGCTGCGCGAGGTCGCGGCCACCGATTTCGTCTCCGCGCCGGTCGACCTGTCACCGCGCGAGATCTTCGACCGGCTCGCCGAGGCGCACGCCCAGCTCGCCGTGCTCACCCACCCCGACGGCACCCTGGCCGGGGTGATGACCCGCACCGGTGCCATCCGCGCCGGGATCTACACCCCGGCGGTCGATGCCGCCGGTCAGCTGCGGGTCGCCGCTGCCGTCGGCATCAACGGTGACGTGGCCGCCAAGGCGCAGGCGCTCGCGGAGGCGGGTGCCGACGTGCTGGTCATCGACACCGCGCACGGCCATCAGACCAAGATGCTCGAATCCCTGCGTGCCGTGGCCGATCTGGGCCTCGGGCTGCCGCTGGCGGCGGGCAATGTGGTCTCCGCCGAGGGCACCCGCGATCTGGCCGCGGCGGGCGCGACCATCATCAAGGTCGGGGTCGGCCCCGGTGCCATGTGCACCACGCGGATGATGACCGGTGTGGGGCGCCCACAGTTCTCCGCGGTGGCCGAATGTGCCGCGGCGGCACAGGAACTCGGCGTGCACGTGTGGGCCGACGGTGGCGTGCGGCACCCGCGTGACGTCGCCTTGGCGCTGGCGGCGGGCGCGTCGAACGTGATGATCGGGTCCTGGTTCGCCGGGACCTACGAGTCGCCCGGTGACCTGCGTGTCGACCGCGACGGCAATGCCTACAAGGAGAGCTTCGGCATGGCCTCCAAGCGGGCCGTGGCCGCGCGCACCGCCGCCGACAGCGGCTTCGACCGGGCCCGCAAGGCGCTGTTCGAGGAGGGCATCTCCAGCTCGCGCATGCGCCTGGACCCCGAGCGCCCCGGTGTCGAGGACCTCATCGACCACATCACCTCCGGTGTCCGCAGCGCGTGCACGTACGCCGGGGCCCGCTCGCTGCCGGAGTTCCACGAGCGCGCGGTGCTCGGCGTGCAGTCCGCCGCCGGTTTCGCCGAGGGGAGGCCGCTGCCCAGCGGCTGGTGATCGTCTCTGCGCGGCGGCCGATCGGAACCCGGGTTCCGGTCGGCCGCTGTCGTTTCCGGAAATTCTCCGTCGTCGCCGTCCGATCACCGTGATCGAAACCGAGTAGTTCAGAATTCTGAACCCACGGGTTCAATCCGGGCCGGAACGGGCCTACTGTTCAGGCATGGCGGCAACGATCACCGAGCGCGGACGCGTCGACAAGCGGCAGGCGATTCTCGACGCGGCGTTCACCGTCTTCGCCCGTCGCGGCTACACGCGGGCGTGTGTGCAGGAGATCGCCGAGGTGGCCGGCGTCGCCAAACCGACGGTCTACAACCACTTCACCGACAAGGACACCCTGTTCCGGCACGCGCTGACGGCCGCCGCCGATGCCGTGCTGGCCACCAACCTGGCCCTGGTCGACCTTCTGCGCGACCCGCAGCCTCCGCTCTCCACGGCCCTGGCCGACCTGGCCTACCGCCTGGCCGAGGGCTGTTGCGACGAGCGTTCCCGCGCGCTGCGCTGGCTCACCTACAGCCAGGTCGCCCGGTCCCCCGACCTGATCGACGAGGTGCTCAGCCGCACCGCCGACCGCCTGGGCGACGCCCTGGCCGACCGCTTCGCCCAGCTGGCCCTGGCGGGCCGCGTGCGCATCGCCGACCCGGCCCGCGCCGCCGAACACTTCCTGGTCCTGATCACCGGCCCGCTGGAAGGCCGCTCCCGGCTGGGCACCCGCCCGGTCCCCCCGGCCGACCTGCGCGCGGTCACCACCGCCGCGGTCGACACCTTCCTGGCCGCCTACCGCACCCCCGACGAGGAACGATGACCACCTCCACCGACCTGCTCGCCACCCTCGACGCCGAGCGCGCGATCCTGCGCACCTTCCACGAGTTCTTCCGCATCGCCGACACCGGCGAGCACGAGCGCTTCACCGAATGCTTCACCCCCGACGCCCTCATCGAATACCGGATCATGCCCGGCCCGGTCCAGCGCTTCCACGGCGGCGCGGCCTTCACCGCGCACATGTGCCGGGTCCCGCGCGCGCGACGCAGCCTGGTGGCCCACGTGATCGGGCAGAACTGGATCGACTGGACCGACGGGCGCCCGCTGCTCACCGCCTACGCGACGGTCTGGCACTGGTCGACCAGCGTCGACGTCGGCCGTCCCGCCGACTGGACCACCATCGGCCTGGTCCGTGACGAGTTCACCGAACACGAGGGCCGGTGGCTGATCTCGCACCGCGACGTGCGCCCGGTCGCCGGTCTGGTCGCCACCGGCCGTGGACCGCTCTGACATGCGCACCCTGGTCATCACCGGCGACACCGACGGCATCGGCCGCCATCTCGCCGACCACTACCTCGCGCGCGGCGACCGGGTGGTGGTCATCGGCCGCGATCCGGCCAAGGGCGCGGCGTTCCGCGCGGCCGCGGGCGCGCGCGGCACGTTCCTGCGCGCCGATCTGGACTCGATCGCGCGCAATCGCGCCGTCCTCACCGAACTCCAGGACAGCCACCCGCGCATCGACGCGCTGGTCCTGTGCGCGCGCTTCTACCGGTCGCACCGCACTCTCACCACCGACGGACTAGAGGCGACCTTCGCGCACTTCTACCTGAGCCGGTTCCTGTTCGGCCACGGGCTGCGCGACGCGCTCGAGCAGACCGCCGACCCGGTGATCGTCAATGTCGCGGGGCCCGGCGCACCGCTGGCGGCGGCCCGGCTCGACGACCTCCAGCTCAGCCACGACTATCACGGCGGCGCGGCGCTCGGGCACAACGGCAAACTCAACGATCTGCTCGGCGTCGCTTTCGCCGAGGAGTACCGGGCCGGACGCACGCGCTATGTCCTGGTCCATCCGGGCGTCACCGCGACCGCGCACACCGGCGCCTACGACGCGCCCACCCGGGCGATGGTCACCGAGATGGCCCGCACGGCGAAACCGGTGGCCTGCGCCGCACGACCGATCGTCGAGGTCCTCGACGCACCCCCGCGCGAGCCGCTCACCGCCCTGGCCGAAGGGCGTCGTATCGCGGTCGACGGCCCCGATTTCGACCCCGCCGCGGCCCGGCTGCTGGCGGCGCGGACGCGGGCTCTGCTGGCCGGGCGGTGACCGCCGCCCCGCGCCGCTGACACATCATCGGTGAGGACCCACTACTATTGGCAGTGCCGATCTCGGCACCGCTCTTTCCCCACCCCGAAAGGATCCAGTTGTCACCCGCGTCCAAGGGCGCCACACAGGAGGGCTCCTCTACGGAGCCGGGTGACAAACCCGGCGTCCTCCTTTCCGCAGCGTCCGTTCGCTCGTCCGTTCTCCCGGCACCCGGGTGGTGCCGCCGATGACCATCGTGCTGACCGTGCTCAGCCTCCTCGGTTTCATCGCCCTCACCGTAGGTACCGCGCTGTTCGTCGCGGCCGAATTCTCGCTCACCGCGCTGGAACGCAGCACCGTCGAGGCCGCTGCCCGCGAGGGTGACACCCGCGCCCGGCTGGTCAAGCAGGCGCACAATTCGCTGTCGTTCCAGCTCTCCGGCGCGCAGCTCGGCATCACCATCACCACCCTGATCACCGGCTTCATCGCCGAACCGGTGCTGGCCCGGCTGCTCGATCCGCTGCTGGCCCTGACCGGGCTCGGCGAGAACGCCGCGCACGGTGTCGCCCTGGTGCTGGCGCTGGTGCTGGCCACCTCGCTGTCGATGATCTACGGCGAGCTGGTGCCCAAGAACATCGCCATCGCCAGGCCGATGGCGACCGCCCGGCTCACCTCGGGCCCGATGATCGGCTTCTCCGCCCTGTTCAAGTGGCTGATCCGCTTCCTCAACGGCGCCGCCAACTGGATCGTGCGCAGGCTCGGCATCGAGCCCGCCGAGGAACTGCGCTCGGCGCGCTCCCCGCAGGAACTCGGCTCGCTGGTGCGCACCTCGGCCCAGCGCGGCGCCATGGACCAGCGCACCGCGCAGGTGATGGACCGCTCACTCGAGTTCGGCGAGCGCAGCGCGGAGGACCTGATGACTCCGCGCGTGAAGGTGGAGTCGCTGGACCGCGACGACACCGTCGCCGATCTCATCGCCGCCTCCGCGCGCACCGGCTACTCCCGGTTCCCCGTCATCGACGGCGATCTGGACAACACCCTGGGCGTGGTGCACGTCAAACAGGCGTTCCTGCACCCGGCACACCTGCGCAAGCAGATCCCGCTGAGCAGGCTGGCCGTCGCGGTGCCGATCGTGCCCGCCAGCCTCGACGGCGACGAGGTGATGGAACGGGTCCGCGCCGACGGCATGCAGGTCGCCCTCGTGGTCGACGAGTACGGCGGCACCGCGGGCATGGTGACCATGGAGGACGTGATCGAGGAGATCCTCGGCGACGTGCGCGACGAGCACGACGAGGAGGAACGCGACGTGCGTCGCGTCTCCGACGGCTGGGACTGCTCGGGTCTGCTGCGCATCGACGAGGTGTCGCGCGCGACCGGCTACGACGCCCCCGAAGGCGAATACGACACCCTCGGCGGGCTGGTCCTGACCCAGCTCGGCCGGATCCCCGCCACCGGTGACGATGTGGTGCTGCCCGCCTCGCGCGGCACCGGCGGCGGCTGGGTCGCGCGGGTGGAACGGATGGACGGACGGCGCATCGACCGGGTGCGGTTGATCCCCGTCGACGCGGCGCACCTGGCGGCACGGGAGCACAATCATGGGTGATCTGTTCGGAATCGTCCTGACGGTGGTGCTGCTGGCGTGCAACGCGTTCTTCGTGGCCGCCGAGTTCGCCCTCATCTCCGCGCGCCGCGACCGGCTCGAGGCCCTGGTCGCCCAGGGCAAGAAGAAGGCGCAGACGGTGATCGAGGCGGGCGAGAACCTCTCGATCATGCTCGCCGCGGCCCAGCTGGGCATCACCATCTGCTCGATCCTGCTCGGCCGGGTCGGCGAACCCGCGATCGCGCATCTCATCGAGCGCCCGTTCGAGCTGCTCGGCCTGCCCGATCAGCTGCTGCACCCGGTGGCCTTCGCGATCGCGCTGACCATCGTGGTGATCCTGCACATCCTGCTGGGTGAGATGGTCCCGAAGAACATCGCCCTGGCCGGACCGGAACGCACCGCGCTGCTGCTGGTGCCGGTCCACCTGGTCTGGCTGCGCATCGCCCGCCCGCTCATCGCCCTGTACAACCTGGCGGCGAACCTGACGCTGCGGATGCTGCGCATCGAGCCCAAGGACGAACTCGACGCCACGGTGTCGACGGTGGAACTGGCCGAGATGATCGGCGAGTCCCGCTCCGAGGGACTGCTCGACGAGGAGGAGCACCGCAGGCTCACCCAGGCACTGGGCACCTCCGACCGGATCGTCGGCGATGTGATGGTGCCGCTGGCCCAGGCGCGTTCGGTGCCGTTGCGCGGCAACGGCACCACCCTCGGTGACATCGAGGCGGCCGTGGCCGAGACCGGGTTCTCCCGGTACCCGGTGCGCGCGGCGGACGGTTCGCTGGTGGGCTACCTGCACGTCAAGGACGTGCTCGACAAGGTCGCCGACGACACCGCCGGACCCGAGACGGTCATCCCGCGCACCGACATCCGGCCACTGCCCACGGTGAGCGCGGGCACCACCCTCTACGAGGCGCTGGCGCGGTTGCGCCGCACCAGCAGTCACCTCGGCCGGGTGGTCGACAGCCGGGGCAACACGGTCGGTGTGGTCGCGCTCGAGGACCTGGTCGAGGAGTTCGTCGGCACGGTGCGCGACACCACCCACCGCAACGCCGACTGAGTCACCGCGGCACCGGCAGCGCGCCCGGTCTAGTCAGGGAACAGCGGGACGATCTCCGCACCGGCGCGGCTCAGCGTCACGCAGGCGTCGCCGGCCTCGGGCACATCCGCGCGATTCACCACGATCATGCGGATGACGCCCTGGTCGGCGTCGAACAGGACATCGCACGCCGAGGTCAGCGCGCCGGGGTCGGCGAGCCTGCGTCCGGTGCGGCCCGCCACCGTCAGCTCGGTGAGAACCGCACCGGCGGCATCGAATTCGGCGGGTCTGCGCGAGGTCGAGTACACCCGCAGGTGCGCGGTGCCCAGCTGCCATTCACAGGCCCGCCACTCGTTCGCGCCGCCGATCGGCTTGCGGGTGGCCGGGTCGGCTCCGGCCCGGGTGAGCGCGTCGTCGGTCACCGTCGTGCACGGATCGAACAACGCGTGCGGCGCGGGTGCCTGCTCGGACGAGCATCCCGTCGTCACGGCCAGTGCCGCGGCCGCGATCGCGATCAGCGTCAGTCCCTGTGTCATACCGTCCTCACCCGTCGACGTCCCCGGCGGTCGAGACGCTACCGCGAACGCGGGCGGGGCCCGGGCGACGGCGGCCGACTCTGCGCGGTATCACCGTCACCCGGCCGCGGGGTTGTGATCCGCGGGGAGGATTTGTGATGTCACACGAAGTCGAGGGCGTAGTGGTGACCGGCGACCATCCGTGGCCGAAGAATTCGGTATCTGCACACTGAGTCACTCAGGACACGGAGGATGGGATGGCCGACAAGGACCTGCCCGGCGGCAGGATCATCCGCGGAACCCGGATCGGCCGCCTGGCCGCGGGCCAGGTCGCCCGCGGGGTCGGAACGCGGCTGGCGATGGTCGGCCGCACCGAGCAGGCCCGTGCCACCCTGCGGCGCCGGTCCTCGCTGCAGGCCGCCCAGCAGATCGTCACCGTGCTCGGCAGTATGAAGGGCGCGGCGATGAAGCTGGGCCAGATGGCCTCGGTGCTGGATCTGGATCTGATCCCCGAAGAGCATCGCGAGATGTTCCGGACCAAGCTCGCCGAATTGTGCGACCGCGCACCGCGACACCCGTTCGCCGAGATGCGCGCGGTCGTCGAGGGCGATCTGGGTCCGATCCGCGAGGTGTTCGCCGAGTTCGACGACGTCCCGGTGGCGGCGGCCTCGATCGGGCAGGTGTATCGCGCGCGGCTGCACGACGGGCGCGTGGTCGCGGTGAAGGTCAAGTACCCGGGCGTGGACCGCGCGATCCAGGCCGACCTGGGCAATCTGCAGTTCCTGCGCCGCCTGTGGAAGACCTTCCTGCCCTCCGCCGGTGACAGCGATGTCCTGCAGGAGGTCTGCGATTCCATCACCGCCGAGCTCGACTACCGGCGCGAGGCCGCCAACCAGCGGCGTGTGGCGAGCAGGTACCGCGGTCATCCGTCGATCGTGGTGCCGGACACGATCGACGCGCTGTGCACCGGCAACGTGCTGGTCACCGAGTTCGTCGAAGGCGTGTCCTTCCAGCACATCCGGCGGCTGCCCGAGGCCGACCGCGCCCGGATCGGCGAGCTGGTGTACCGCTTCTACATCACCGGCATGTTCCGGGACGGGGAGTACTGCGCCGATCCGCACCCCGGCAACATCCTGCTCGCCGACGACGGCCGGGTCGGTTTCGTCGACTTCGGGCTCTACCGCACGATCGAGTCCGCGGCGCTGGAGACCGAACGCCAGGTGCTGCGCGCCGCGGCGCAGCACCGGCCCGAGGAGATCCACCGGATCTGGACCGAACGCGGGATCCTCGGCCCGGACTCCCCCGTCACCGCCGAGGACTGCCTGGAATACGTCTGGGCGGCCAGCGGCTGGCACCTGTTCGACGACGAGCTCACCATCACCCCCGAGATCGCCACCAGCGCCGTGGTGCTGGCGACCGACCCCCGGGCGGGCGAGCACCGCGAGGTCCGGCGGCTGATCCTGCCGTCGGAGCACGTCTTCTCCCGCCGTGCCGAACTGTTCACCCTGACCGCGCTCGGCCAGATCGAGCCGACCGCCAACTGGCATGCGCTGGCCCGGGAATGGCTCTACGACCAGCCGGCGAGACGGGCGTGAACCCACACAGCCCGGACCGCCGAACCGTGGGATTCCAGCCCGGACAATCCGCACCGGCGATAGCGTGGCCGGTCGGGACACGGCACGATCACGACGAACGACGGAGCAGGAAACGAGGACAGTGATGCGCGATCATGGCCGGGTTTCCCGGTGGGCACGGGCGGCCGCCGGGATGGGCTGCGGACTCGTGGCGACGGCGCTGACTACGCAGCCGGTCGCCGTCGCGGCGCCCCCGGGTGCGGAGTATGTCGCCCTCGGCGATTCGGGGGCCGCCACCACCGGCGTGCAGCACCTCGACCTCACCGCGCCGCCGCTGTGCGCGCGCTCGACGGTGAACACCCCGGCCACCATCGCCGAGCAGCTGGGACTGCGGCTCGACGACCGCACCTGCAGTTCGGCCAGGATCACCCACCTGACCAGCGCCCAGGGCGCGGGGATCGCACCGCAGTTCGAGGCGCTGGGTCCGGCCACCCGCCTGGTGACCCTGCACATCGGCGCCAACGACGCGAACTTCACCCGGCACGTGGTCGCCTGTCACCTCGGCACCGTGGCAGGGCGGGACTGCGCCGACGCGGCCTGGGACGCCGAGATCGACGCCATCGCAGGCGACTACGCGGCCGCGCTGCGGCAGATCACCGCCCTGGCCCCCGGCGCCGCGATCTTCGTCGACGGCTGGCCGAGCTACACCGACGGCCGCACCTGCGCGGCGATGCTCGGGCTCGACACCGCGGGCGCGGCCCGGATCCAGGCCGCGTTCGATCGCCTCAACGGCGTGGTGGCGGCGCAGGCGCGCGCCGCGGGCGCCACCTACGTCGACACCGTGGCGGCCGCGCGCGGACACGACATGTGCGCGCCGCCGGGTGTCCGGTGGTTCGAGCCGGTCGTCGCGGATCAGACCCTGGTGCCGTATCACCCGACCGTCGAGGGCATGCGCGGCGTCGCCGAGGTGGTCGTCGCGGCGGTGCGCGCGTCGGGTTTCCGCTGATCAGGCGGTGGCCGCGGGCGGTTCGGTGACGACGAGGGCCGACCGCACGTACCAGACGTCGTGGCTGTCGGTGAGGTCGTATCCGGTCAGCGCCGCGATCCGGCGCAGCCGGTAGTCGACGGTGTTGATGTGCAGCCGCAGCGCGTCGGCCGTGCGCCGCCTGCTCATCTCGCAGTCGACATAGCAGCGCAGGGTGTGGAACAGCTCGGGGTGATCGGCCAGCGGCCGTAGCACCGCGGCCAGCAGGTCGCGGGCGGGACCGGGCCGGGCGATCTGGCATTCGAGCGCGTGATCCTCGAACCGGTGGACCCCGCCGCCGACTCCGCGCCGCCGCAGCAGGGCCAGCAGCTCGTGGGCCTGCCGTCCGGCCTCGGCCATCTCCGTGGGCCTGGCGCGGGTCACCGCGCCGAGGACCGGTGTCTGCGCGGCGCGGGCCAGCGCGTTCATGATCGCCTCCAGGTCACCGGATCTCGTCTGCGGCCACGGCAGCAGCGCGGTGCCACCGGTCGCCGACAACACCGACAGCGCGCGGCCGGTGCCCACCGCGGCGAGTTCGGCCCGGACGCGCGCCACCATCCGGTGCTCGCGTACCCGGCGGTCGATCCCCGACGCCGCGTGCGCGTCCGCGGCGTCGATACCGAGGGCGAGCACCCAGTACTGCTCGGCAGGCTCCACCCCGTATCCCCGGGCGGTCTGCGCGGCATCGGCGCCGGCGAGCAGCTTGCGCGCGAGCGCCTCCTCGGCCGCGACGAAGGTGCCACCGGTCGCCACGAGACAGCGTGCGTAACTTCCCGAGATCGCGGCCGACACCGCACCGAGCGCGGTCGTGAGAGCGGCCGCGTCGATCGCCTGGCCGGGCAGCGGGCGCAACGCGACGCTCACTCCCCGGTGCACGAGGGCCAGGACGGTGTCGACGGGAACCTGGTCGCGCGCCCACTGCGCGGCGTACCGGTCGAGCTCGCCGATCGTCGGCGCGACCGCCACACCGGCATTCAGCCCGTCGACCACCGCCAGGCACACCCGCACGATCGTCGCCAGGTGCCGGTCACCCGGCCCGATCGCCCCGGTCTCCCGGAGTTCCGCCACCAGGGCCTGCCGCAGTTCCGCGGCAGGGAAGCACGGGCCGGGTACCGCCTGCGCGGCACCGGTTCTGCTGTACCCCATCGGTTGTCCCCTCGTCCGGACGGATGTGGGATCGAGCGTGCCCGGCGATCGTGCGTACCGGCAATCGGCAGAACTACGTATTCGCCTCGCCCGAAGCCCGGTCGGGGGTGCGGGCCAGCATCCAGGTCGCGAGCCGGGTGCGATTCGCGATGCCGAGCTTGGCCAGGATGTTGCGCAGGTGGGTGTCGGCGGTGCGCGTCGCGATCACCAGCTCGGCGGCGATCTCGCGGTTGGTGAGACCCGCGGCGACCAGTGCCGCCACCTCGAGCTCGCGGGGAGTCAGCGGCACGGGTTCGGGCGGTTCGGCTTCGGCGAGCGCGAACTCGATCGCCTCGGACAGCGGCATCGTGTAACCCGCGCGATGGGCGCGAGCGAAGGCGGGCGCGCCGAGGGCGTCCTCGGTCGCGGTCCGGTACCGCGTGTGCGGCCGGACCAGGACGACCGCGGCGTGCGCGCCGAGCTTGTCCCAGGCTGCCGCGGCGATCCCGAACAGCGTCGCCGCCCGGTGGTGGCGTTCGCGCGCCGCGGCCACCCAGGCCAGCGATTCGATGTGATAGGCGTCGCCGTAGCGGCTCTCCCACCAGTGGGAGTGCCGCAGGGCCGCGACGGCGGCGTCGGCGGCCGCGTCGGGGTTGCCGCGCATGACCTCGATGAGGCTGATCGAGAACCGCAGCACACACGAGTAGTGGAAGTCCCCGCGCTCGGCGCACCGTGCGACCGCCACCCGCAGTTCGGCCAGCCGCCCGTCCGGATCGTCGGCCGCGGTCGCCAGCACCGCGATGTTCCACGCGCCCAGGGCTTCGCGCTCGTGGCCGTGCGCGCGCAACACCGTCACCGCCCGCTCGGCGAGTTCGGCCGCGCGCAGGTTGTCCAGATCGACTTTGGCCGCGAGCGCGTGGACTGCCGTGATCCGGGCCGCGGCGACCGGATCGCCGGGATCGGCGGCCGCGGCGGCCAGTTCGAGATCGCGCTCGGCGGCCGCGCGGTCCGAGATCGCCAGCGAGTGCAGTGCCGCCACCACCCGGCCACGCGAGGCGTAGGGGCTGTCCGGCGCGGCGGCCAGCGCGCGATGCAGCCACGTGCGGACCTCCCGGTTGGCGCCGGTCATCGTCCAGAACTCGTCGACGCAGGCCACCATCTGCACGGCCGCGTCCGCCTCGCCCGGGGTGTCCACCGACCACTCCAGCGCGCGCCGCAGATCCGGCTGCGCGGTGCGCAACCGGGTGACCAGCTCGTGCTGGCGGTGGCCGAGGAATTCGCGATCCGCCAGCAGCACCAGCTCACGGAACCAGTCACGATGACGACGGGTGAGCTGTTCCTCCAGCCCGGCCGCGCGCAGGTGTTCGCGGCCCAGTTCCCGCATCGACCGCGGGAGCCGGAAGTGCGCGACGTCCTCACCGCGGCGTTCCAGCACGCAGGTGTCCACCAGCGAATCGACGACCTCGTGCATCGGTGTCGCGACATCGGCTCCGGCGCAGAGGTATTCGGCGGCCTCGAGCTCGAACCAGTCCCGGAAGATCGACAGCCGCGTCCACACCGCCCGCTCGTCGGCGGTGCACAGCCGGTAGCTCCATTCCACCGTCGCGCGGACGGTGCGCTGCCGGTCGGGGACACCGTGGGACCAGGCACCGGGCAGCGCGAGCCAGCCGCTCCAGCGGTCCAGGATCTGGCGGGCCGACAGGGATCGCAACTGGGCGGCGGCCAGCTCGATCGCCAGCGGGACCCCGTCGAGCAAACGGCACAGCCGCGCGACATCGGCGGCGTTGTCGTCGGTGACACGGAAGTCCGCCCGGACCGCGCGCGCCCGATCGGCCAGCAACATCACCGCGGGACAGTCGCGCAGTCGCGCGGGGTCGGCGATGTCGGGCCCCGGGACGGTCAGCGGCGGAATCCGGTAGACCTGTTCCCCCGGCACCCGCAGCGATCCCCGGCTGGTGACCAACAGGTGCACGCGGGGGCAGCGGGCCAGCAGCTCGACCGCGACCTCCGCGACGGCCGCGCTCAGGTGTTCGCCGTTGTCCAGGACGAGCAGCACGGCGCGCGGTGCCAGTTGTCCCACCACCCGGTCCAGCGCGGAATCGTCGGCGCCGATGTGCAGCCCGAGCGCCGACGCGAGCGCCGCGGGCACCTCGGCCGCGTGCCGCAGACCGGCCAGTTCGACGAAGCAGACCTCGTCGTAGCCCGGTTCGAGAGCCACCGCGATCCTGCGGGCCAGCCGTGTCTTGCCCATCCCGCCGGGCCCGGTGATCGACACGAGCCGGACGTCGTCGACCAGACGCCGCACCGCGTCGAGATCGGCGTCGCGTCCGACGAAACTGGTCGTCACCGGGTCGAGGTCGTTGAACACCATCTGTCACTTCTGCCGGCAGGGTGCCGCGATACTACCCAGCCGCCGGGCACGACGCCCCCGGCGGTTCGGGTCGGTTCACAGCGTCCCGGCCGATCGCGCACCGAGTTCGACAACGACCGCGCAGAGCGGCCGATTCCCGCGATCGGAGCTCCTATCTTGGCCAGATGTACGCGGTGAAACACAGAGTCCGGACGCAGCTGGCGGTGCTGGCGCTGGTTCCCGGCGCGACATTGCTGGTGATCGGCCTGATCGTCGGCGCGGGGCAGCTGCGCACCGCCGGGCAGATCCGCCAGTGGAGCGAGGACCTGGAACTGATCCGGCCCGCCGCCTCCGAACTGGTGGTCGCGGTGACCGCCGAGCAGTTGCTGTCGGTGCAGGAACTCACCGGCACCGGTCCAGGCCCGGCGGGCCTGTCCGCCGCGCGTAGCCGCGTCGACGCCGGATTCACCGCCCTGATCGGCGCGGATCGGCTGCGCCACCGGCCTTCGTCCGCGATCGCGGCGTTCTGGGCGGACTACGCGCCGAAGCTGGCCCAGGCCCGCCGGGCCATCGACACCGGCGCGCTGCCACCCGCCCAGGCGTTCGCGGTGTTCCGCGCGCCGCTGACGCTGTTCGACTCCGGTTTCCGCGACGCCCAGCGACGCGCGCCCGATCCCGACACCGCGGCCCGGGTGGCGCAGTCGCGCAGCCTCATCGACGGCGTGCTCTCGCTGAGCAAGTCGGTGACGGTCGCGGTGGGATTGGCCGGTTCCGGCGGAACCGCCTTCGACACCGCGGAATTCACCGCCCACCAGGGGCACTACCGCGTCACGCTGTCCGCGCTGGCCGCCGACCTGCGCGGCCCGGAACGGGAGGCGCTGACCACGGTGCTCACCGGCGAGGCCTGGCGGGCCCTCGGTGAGCGGGAATCGGCCCTGCTCACGTGGCTGGCCACCGACCCGTCCGGCCGCCGGTCGGCCCCGGCCGAGGTGGACGAGTGGCGCACCGACTCGGCCGCGGTGCTCACCGGCCTGATGCGGGCGTACGCCGCGCTGCACCGCAGTACCGCCGCGGAGATCGACGAGTCGGTGGCGCGCGAGACCCGCCGCGGTGTGCTGATCGGCGCGTCCACGACCGTGCTCGCCCTCGGCGCCGCGGGGGTGTCGTTGCTGCTGGCGGCCCGGCTCGGCCGGCGGGTGGGCCGGCTGCGCGAGTGGTCGCTCGATATCGCCGACCACGAACTGCCCGCGCTGCTCGCCGCCGCGGGGGCGGGTGACCCGGGCCCGGCTCGCGCGGTGTCGGCGCCGCAGGTCGGCCGCGACGAGATCGGTGAGGTGGCGAAGGCTTTCGAGCACGCGGCCGACGCCGCCCTGGGCGCCGCGGTGGCCCAGCTGCGGTTGCGCGAGGGCACCAGGGCCGTCTTCGTCGACATGGCCCGGCGCAGCCAGGACACCGTCCACAGCCAGCTCCGGATTCTCGACGAGGCCGAACGCGACCAGCAGGACCCCGACGTGCTGGCCACCCTGTTCGCCCTCGATCACCTCGCGACCAGAGAGCGGCGCAACGCCGAGAACCTGCTGATCCTGGGTGGGGTCCGTCCGGGCAGGCAGTGGAGCAGACCGGTCGCCCTGGGCGAGGTGGTCCGCAGTGCGATCGGGGAGAGCGCCGACTACCAGCGGGTGCGCATCGGCCGCACCGCCGAGGTGGCGGTGCCGGGCGCGGTCGTGGCCGATCTCGCGCACCTGCTGGCCGAACTCGTCGACAACGCCACCGCCTTCTCCCCGGCCACCACCCGTGTCGACGTCACCAGCCGGGTCACCGGAACGGGCGCGCTCGTCGAGGTCGTCGATCAGGGCATCGGCATGTCACTCGAGCGTCTGGCCGAATGCAATGCCGAACTGGCGAACCCCCCGCACTTCGGCGTCGACATCCTGGCCGAAGACAGCCGCCTCGGCCTGCTGGTCGTTGCCCACCTGGCCGCCGAGCACGCCCTGTCTGTCCGCCTCCACGAGTCCCCGTACGGCGGTGTCCGCGCCGAGGTATGCCTTCCCGCCACGCTGCTCGTCACCCGGTCCTGACACCGGATGACGAGAATCCGCACGACACCGCCGCAACCACCGGGTACTCGGCACCCCCGCTACCGGCTGCTCGGCACCGCGGCGAGGTCCGCCGCGATCATGTCGACGGTCTGGGCGGCACACCGCCGGTTCTCGCCTAGTCCACCTCGGCCACCGCGCTTCGCCCACCCGACCACGTAGAGTCCCGCGATCGGCACGCCGGTCGCGACGTCCACGACCCTGCCCTCCCGATTGCTCACGGCGCCGTCGGGACCCAGCGGCACTCCCGGCACCGGCTCACAGGTGAATCCCGACGCCAGAACGACCGAGTCGGCCGTCACTTCCACGTCACCCGAGCCGGTGCGCTCGGTGTCCACGCACAGGCGCCCGGCACCCGGGCGCACCCCGGTGACGGTGCGCCCGAAGATCACCTCCACCGGCAGTCCCGACAGCCGCGAACGCCGATCTGGTCGCGCGAGTTCGGTCAGCAACTGGTCGAGGGGAGCCGACGTGGCACCGAGGCGAGCACCGCCGGTGTCGACGGTGATGTCGACGTCGAGCTGCCGCAGTTCGTGCAGCGCCGAGAAGGTGAACGACGGCCGGGAGACCGGCGAGCGGGCGAGGACGACCACCCGGGCGATCGGCGCACCCGAGCGGTCGACGATGCGCCGCCGGGCGATGTTCGCCACCACATCCAGCGCGACATTGCCGCCACCGGCGATCGCCACCACCGGTCCCGTCACCGTGACGGCCGGGACGCCACCGTCCCGCGCGACGGCGTTGGCGGCGGCCACCAGGTCGATCGCCTGGTGGACATCCGGCATCGCCGCCCCCGCGACCGTGCGCGGGGTGGTGGCGCCGAAAGCCAGGATCACCACGTCGAATCGGTCGCGCAGGGCCTCGATCGTCACGTCGACGCCGACACGGGTCCCGAAGCGGCTCTCCACCCGCGAGTCCGCGAAGGGCACATCGAACAACCGGGTCAGCTGCCCGATCCCCCGATGATCCGGTGACACCGCCGTCCGCAGGAGCCCGCCCGCCCGCGCACCACGCTCGAACACCGTCACCCGGACCGCGCTGGATCGCTGCAGGAGTTCCCGGACCGTGTACATGGCCGCCGTCCCGGCCCCGACGACCGCGATGCGCAGCTGGCCCCGCCCGGCATCCAGAGCGATGGGGATCTCGGGCCTGCCCGTGCGCCGCGCGCCCGGCAGCTCGTCGCGGGAGCCACCGGTCTGCCGCGCGTACACCCGCTCGGTGTCGGTCAGCGCCGCTTCGGGTTTGATCGCGGCCACCGGGCAGGCGTCCACGCATGCCGAGCAGCCGATACAGGCGCTCGGGTCGATGGACAGCTGCTCGGCGGCCGCGAAGTCCGGGTCACCGGGCGTGGGGCCGATGCAGTTCTGCGGACAGACCCGCAGACAGGACCCGTCCTTGCAGCAGTGTCCGAGAATCACGAAACTCACTGTCGGCGGTCCCTTTCACAGGAGGTTCGACTTGCGGTAGATGCTCCGGGCGAGACCGTTGAGCAGCCCTTCGCGGTCGAGGAATTCCACCAGCGGCGCGGTGGCCCGGCGGAACATCATCCGGTGGTGCTCGTTGCGGCCGATCTCGGTCCTGGCCACCTGCCAGTCCAGCCCGAGCCCGCGGTAGACGCCCTTGTTGATCAGGCCCTTGGCGATGATGTGCGCGCCGAAGGCGATCAGCACGGCACTGACGTAGCGACGCACCCGCGAGACCCCGCGCAGGCGGTCGCGCATCTTCTGGCGCGCGAAGCTCATGTGCCGCGACTCCTCGACCACGTGCACGTGCGAGCTGCGGCGCACTGCGGGCGCGACCCGGTCGTCGATGGACCAGTCGCGCTGCATCACGTCGAAGACCTCTTCGCCCGCGAGCACGATGCCGTAGGCGACCTCCTCCCAGGCGAAGGTCCGGAACACCCAGCCCATCAGGATCATCACGCGATCGAGGGGGCTGTGGCGTTCACCGAGGCGCTCGATCGCGCCGACGAACATCAGCGAGTGCAGGTTCTCGTCGGCGCATTCGTTGAACAGGAATTTCACGTCGGGCCGGGTCGGGTCGGCGCTGTGGTTGCGGCGCAGCAGCACGATCTGCAGGGCGATCTCGAGCCAGATGGCCACCCCGAGGAAGTGGGTGACTTCGCGCCGGGTGAGCCGTCTGCGCTCCGGTTCGCTCATCCGGGTCCAGGTCGGGGTGCCGTAGAGCGGGGACCACTCCGGGGTCATGCCGTACCGGTCGGCGTCGTCGGTGCCGGTCTGGTAGTCACGCAGGTCGAACGACAGCCGGCGGGCCGAGTCGAGCAGTTCTGCGTACAGCGTCGCGGAATCCTCCGGCTCGGGCAATGGTCGACTCCCCGGTGATATCGGCGCCGAGACTGCGACCGGGCGATCGAGCCCGGGTCCAGGGCGGTGATCTGCAACTCCAGAGCGAGATGGTGCCGACAAGTGTATCCGCGCCGGCCTGCGGAAACGGGTTGCGACATAGAGCCGTTCATGGTCGTGTCGCCTCGAGGTAGTTCCGCAACCAGCGTCACTGTTGGATACACTTCCACATTTAGAAGCTATTCCACTACAGTGAGGGGATGACCCGAACAGACGTCACCTTCCCGTCCGGCGACGGCACCTGCGCCGCCTGGCTCTACACGCCCGCCACGGACGAATCGCGGCCCGTGATCGTGATGGCCCACGGTGTCGGCGGGGTGAAGGAGATGCGCCTGGACGCCTTCGCCGAGCGCTTCGTCGCCGCCGGGTACATCTGCCTCGTCTTGGACTACCGCCACTTCGGGGCGAGTTCCGGCGAACCGCGTCAGCTGCTCGACATCGGCAAGCAGCTCGAGGACTGGCGCTCCGCCATCACCTACGCGCGCGCGATCGACGGTGCCGACCCCGACCGGGTCGTCGTGTGGGGCACCTCGTTCGGCGGCGGGCACGCCATCGTCACCGCCGCGCACGACCACCGTGTCGCCGCCGCGATCGCCCAGTGCCCGTTCACCGACGGCTTCGCCTCCGCGTTCGCCATCCCGCCGCTGAGCTCGGCGAAGGTCACCGCTCTCGCCCTGCGCGATGTCGTCGGTGCCCGATGGGGGCGGCCGCCGGTCATGGTCCCGACCTACGGGCCGCCCGGCTCGACCTCGCTCATGGCCACCCCCGACAGCGTCGCCGGTGTCACCGCGCTCATCCCCGAGGGACTGCACGTCCCCACCGACGTGGCCGCCCGCTTCGGCCTCGACATCGTGCGCCACTTCCCCGGTCGCCGCGCCCGCGAAGTGACCTGCCCGATCTTCTTCGCCATCTGCGAACGCGACACCGTCGCCCCGGCCCGCCCGACCCGGAAATACGCCGCCCAGGCCCCACGCGGCGAGATCGCGCTCTACGACGCGGGCCACTTCGACATCTATGTCGGCGCGGACTTCGAGCGCAATGTCACCGACCAGCTCGACTTCCTCCGCCGCCACGTACCCGTCACCCGTCCTCTTGGTTGAGGTTTCTACTGTTGGAATCCGCTTACACTGACGAGGTGTCCAGTACCGAAACCCGCACCCAGCGCCGAGCGGCGGCCAATCGCCGGGCCGTCATCGAGGCGGCCAGGGAGATCATCGCCGCGCAGGGCACCGGCGCGCTCACTCTCGAGGCGGTGGCCGAGCGCGCCGATGTGGCGGTGCAGACGATCTACAACCGGGTCGGTGGCCGGGCGGCCCTGCTCACCGCGGTCGCGGAACTCGCCATGGAGGAGAACCGCACCTATATGGACGCCGCCTACGCGACGCCGGGCTCCGTCGAGGAGCGCCTGCTGCGCGCGGCGGCGGAGTACGCGCGTTTCGCCCGGGAGCGCCCCGACGAGTTCCGCATCCTGTCCGATCCGCCGCACGAGCCGCAAACGCTCGAACGTATCGCCGAGCTGACCCGGGAGCAGAACGGCAAACTCGCCGCCATCCTGCGCGACGCCGTCGCCGACGGCACGGCCCGCGCGGACCTCGATCCCGATCGCGTCGCGACCACCCTGTGGGCCGCGTTCAACGGCATCCTGTCGCTGTCCTGGCGCACCGACAGCCTGCGGGCCGACAGCGACGAACTCGACCTCCTCGTCGCCACCTTCAGCACCGCCGTCGCCGACGGCCTCAGGACACAGCGGCCCGTTGACGGCCGCGACGCGTAGTACTGCGGCGCCGCGGCCGTCACCGGCTCAGGCGCGCGTGAGCGCGGGCGCGAACGCCGACCGCTCGAAGCGGCCCGCGGGCTGGAACCGGCCGAGCACATCGGCGGCGGGCACCCCGGTGACCTGCTCGATGTAGGCGCCCGCCGCTTCGGCCGAGTCGACCCCGAGGAAGGGCTGCGGATGGTGCAGCAGCCCGACCAGCGCGCTCGCGAAGCGCGGCTCCACCGCCGCGGCGGCGAAGAACTGCCCGCCGATATCGGCGAATTCCGGGTCGCTGAGGAACAACCGGGTCACCTTCGCCGCCGCATCGCTGCGGGCGGCGAGGAACTCGGCGTACCGGGCGGCGATCCAGGCCTCGTCGAACGCGCCGTCGTGCACCGCCGCGGCGGCGACCAGCCGTTGCGCCTGGATCAACCCGCTCTGCGCGCCCTGTCCCGCGATCGGGTCGTAGGCGACGGAGGTGTCACCCAGCGAGGCCACCGGATGACCACCCGCGGTGCGCCCCACTCCCTCCCGGACCACCGGCCGCACCGCGCCTTTGAGCCACGAGTGCGGATCGTCCTCGATCACCCGGGTGGCCAGCACCTCGGGCAGATCCCAGTCGATGTAGTCGCGGTACAGCTCGGTGACGATGCGGTGCGCCGACGCGGCCGAATCCGCGGCGCCGAACCGCTTCTCCCAGTCGCTGCCCGGCCGGGCCCAGCCCAGGAACGCCCAGCTCGGCCCGGCGTCCTTGTGCAGGTACGGACCCCACCAGCCCTCGCCCTGGTCGGCGAAGATGGAGAACCCGCTGTGCCCGCCACCGGCCGGGCTGCGGTGGGCGAACACGCCCGGATCGTGGTCGAGACCGGTCACCGTGACGGTGAGCAGCGACCGTTGGGGCGCGTCGTAGACGGTGCGCGCGGTGTCGACGGCGAACAGGTCCGACAGACCGCCGCGCCCGGTGGCGACGAGGGTCAGGTCGTGGGCGGCGGCGATGCCGTCGAGGGTTTCCGGGGTCACCTGTTCGACGACGAACCGGCCACCGCGCTCACGGAAGGCGGTCAGCCGCTCGTCGGCCTTGAGCCGGGTGTCGACGGCGACGCCGACATAGCCGTCGAAATCGCCGTCGAAGGCGATGAGTTCGTTGCGCTCGGGGTCGGCGATGCGGACGCTGAGCCCGGTGTGCCGGGGTGCCCGGGCGGTGTAGGTGTCCAGGCCGAGGGCCAGCTCGGCCTGTTGCGCCACCCCGAATTCCAGGGCGGTGCCGGTGGCGGGAACGTCGTTGCGGAGGGCCGGCTGGTCGCGGTCACTGTAGAGCGTGACCTCGAAGCCGGCATCGAGCAAACCTAGCGCCGCGGTGACGCCGGTCTGTCCGGCGCCGACGATCGCGGCCGAACGCGTGGAACGTGAAGCGGGATTCTGCGATGTCATAGCGAAATGGTGCGCCTTTCCGTGCGCGAGGTGCAGGGTTGCGATCAGCGGGAATCAATGGCTGTGAGCCGCACCTCCGACTCGGGCAGGGCCGTCGAATTGCGGCCGCCCACCCGGTAACTCGCGCCCCGGTGCTCGTCCGGCAGCCGGTCACCCGCGCCGAACAGCGCGTGCCGCAGCGTCCCCGGCTCGTACTCGGTGGCATAGACACCACGCGCGGTGAGCACCGGAACCACGTGGCGCACAACGTCTTCGAAGCTGCCGGGGGTGATCGCGTAGGCCAGGTTGAAACCGTCGAGGTCGGTCTCGGCGGCCCAGTCCTGCAACTGATCGGCCACGGTCTCCCCCGAGCCCACGAACACCGGCCCCATCCCGCCGATCCCGGCCCAGCGGCCGATATCGCGCACCGTCCACTCCCGGCCGTCGTCGTCGAACTCCTGGAAGGCGGCGACCGCGGACTGGATGGCGTTGCTGTGCACCTCGCCGATGGGGTCGTCGAGGCTGTAGCGCGACAGGTCGATGCCCATCCAGCCGGACATGAACACCAGCCCGCCCTCCACGCTCGCATAGGACAGATAGTCCGCGTGTTTGGCGTGCGCGGCCTCGTCGGTGGCATCGGTGACGATGGTGGCCAGCGCGTAGATCCGGGCGGCGTAACGGTCGCGACCGGCCTGTTCGAGCGCGTCCCTGATCCGCGAAACAGTCTGGGCGAGCACCCGTTTCGACGGCCCGGCGACGAAGATCGCCTCGGCGTTCTCGGCGGCGAAACGAACCCCGCGCGGGGAGGCGCCCGCCTGGTAGATGACCGGGGTGCGCTGCGGTGACGGCTCGGACAGGTGGATGCCCGGCACGGTGAAATGCCGTCCGCGGTGGCCGATGTGGTGCACCTTCGCCGGGTCGACGTAGACGCCGCGCTCGGCATCACGCACCACGGCGTCGTCCTCCCAGGACCCCTCCCACAGCTTGTAGAGCACCTCGAGATACTCGTCGGCCTGGTCGTAGCGGTCGTCGTGGTCGAGCTGGTCGTCGGCGCCCATATTGCGTGCGGCCGAGGGCAGGTAACCGGTGACCACGTTCCAGCCGATCCGGCCGTCGGTGAGATGGTCGAGGGTGGACAGCCGCCGGGCGAACGGGAAGGGATGCTCGAAGCCGGTGCCGGTGGTGATGCCGAAACCCAGATGCTCGGTGGCCGCCGCCATCGCCGTCACCAGCAGCAGCGGATCGGCAACCGGCACCTGCGCGCCCTGGCGTAGCGCGGCGACGTCGTCCCCGCCGTAGGCGTCGTAGACGCCGAGCACGTCGGCGATGAAGATGCCGTCGAAACGCCCGCGTTCGAGCAGCCGCGCCAGCTCGGTCCAGTAGCTCAATTCCTTGTACCGGTGCGACTGGTCGTCGGGATGGCGCCACAGCCCGGGTGACTGGTGGGCCACACAGTTCATGTCGAACGCGTTGAACCGGATCCGCCGGGTCATCTCAGTGCTCCCCGGCGGCCGGAACCCGTTCGCCGGCACTCCAGCCGAACGGCAGGTCGGTGCCGTTGAGCAGGTGATCGCCCACCGTCCTGGCCTTCTGGATGGCGGGATTGTGCACGGAGATGGTGCGCGCGTTGCGCCAGTGCCGGTCCAGACGCAGCTGTTCGGACACGATCGAGGCCCCACCCACCTCGAACAGCAGACTCGTCGCGGGCAGCACGATATCGATCACGGCCAGCTGGGCCTGCGCGGCCGCGAGTTCCACGGCGGTCAGCGCGGCGGTGTCGGTCGCGCCCGCGGCGAGCACCTCGTCGAGCAGATCGGCCACCGCCAGCACGCTCGCGCGGGCGGCGAACGCGGCCGCC
This sequence comes from Nocardia sp. NPDC004415, assembly GCF_053602435.1. Classification (NCBI taxonomy): domain Bacteria; kingdom Bacillati; phylum Actinomycetota; class Actinomycetes; order Mycobacteriales; family Nocardiaceae; genus Nocardia; species Nocardia sp. NPDC004415. Next base: position 77,033 of record NZ_JBSGDP010000005.1, on the reverse strand, counting down.
GACAACTTGCCGATCACCTGCTGCACCAGTGGATCGTGGCGCGGCAGATCGGCCGCGGAGTGGGTGTAGCCGCGGGTGCGTTGCGAAACCCATTCCCGCACATCGGCTTCGGCACGCTGGGCGATGCCGGCGAGCACCGCCAGCTGGACCAGTTGCAGGTACCCGGTCGCGTAGGTGGGTCCGGGCACACCGTAGCCGGGGCCGAGGATCTGGTCCTCGCCGACGAGCACACCGGTGAATTCGGTGGTGCCGCTGGCGGTGAGCCGCTGCCCGAAGCCGTCCCAGTCGTCGTGCTGGCGAACACCGTCGGCTCGCGCGTCGACCAGCACCCCCACCCGTTCACCGTCACGGTCGGCGGCCACCAGGATGTGGTCGGCGTAGAGCGAACCGGTGCTGTAGTACTTGGTGCCGTCCAGGCGCCAGTGCTCACCGTCGCGGGTGAGCCGGGTCCGGTACCGGTCGACCGCGCCGACCCCGGGTTCGGTGATCGCGTTGCCCACCAGGGTGCCGTCGGCGACCGCGCGCAGCCACTGTTCGCGCGCGGCTCCCGGCGCGGCCAGCAGCTGGTCCTCCACGAAGGACCAGTGCACCCGCAGCGCCTGCGGGAGGTTCGATTCGGCGGCGGCGAGGTCGATGAGCAGCCGGAACAGCTGCCGCACGCTCGCGCCGTACCCGCCGAACTCCACCGGGACCCGCAGCGCGCCGAAGCGGGCCGCGCGCAGGGCGTCGATCTCGGCATGGGCGAGTTCGCGGCTGGTCTCGCGGGCGACGGCGCCTTCGGCGATGCGGGCGAAGATCGGGCCGAAGACGTCATCCAGTTCGGAATCGGCCACGCGTTTCGTCTCTACGGATGTCATTCACCCACCATGACGCCGTCCGCCCGCGGGCTCACCGGTTGCGCGCAGCGGGATCGCAATAGCCCCTAGCGGGGCAGCGGCTCGGCGGGTGTCGTCGCGCCGCGCGAGCCCGCCAGTGAGCGGTGCAGATCGGTGCGCAGGGTGGTCAGTGAGTCCAGCACGTAGTTCTGGCGCACCCGCCACGGCGCCCGGTCGCCCTGCCGCGGGAATTCCCCGATCGAGCGGGTGACATACCCCGAGGACAGGTCGAGCAACGGCTGTTCGGCCAGACCGGGCTCCGGGCGCGGCTCCACGATGGTGTGCCCGGTGCGCTGCATCCAGTCCAGGACCTTGCAGACCAGCCGGTGCGTCAGATCGGCGCGCAGGGTCCACGAGGCGTTGGTGTAGCCGACGCAGGTCGCGAAGTTCGGCAGCCCCGTCACCATGGCACCGTTCCACACGAACTGCTCCGCCAGCGGCACATCCCGCCCGTCGACACGCGGAGTGATGCCGCCGAAGGGCAGCAGCCGCAGACCGGTCGCGGTGACCACGATGTCGGCGCGCAGGACCTCGCCCGAGGCGAGCCGGATGCCGTCCTCGGTGAACCGCTCGATCCGGTCGGTCACCACCGTGGCCGATCCCGATTTCACCGCCCGGAACAGGTCACCGCTGGGCACCGCGCACAACCGCTGGTCCCACGGATCGTAGGACGGGGTGAAGTGCTCGGCGACCAGCGCCGGATCGCCGAGGATCCGCTCGTTCATCCGGGTCAGCAGGGCGCGGGCGCGCTGCGGGCTGCGGCGGCAGAACTGGTAGAACGCGGTGCTGAAGGCGATCTTGCGCCAGCGTGTCAGCCGGTGCGCCACGGTGGCGGGCAGCAACTCGTGCAGCCGCTCGGCCGCGCGGTCACGCGACGGGACCGCGCTGATCCAGGTGGGGCTGCGCTGCAACATGGTCACCTGCGCCGCGGCGCCCTCGCCCGTCAGCATGGCCGGAACCAGCGTCACCGCCGTCGCGCCGGAGCCGATGACGATCACCCGCTTGCCGCGGTAGTCCAGCTCCGCGGGCCAGAACTGCGGGTGCACCAGCGTGCCCCCGAAGGACTCGACGTCCGGGAACGCGGGGGTGTGCGGGGTGTCGTAGTCGTAGTATCCGGCGCACGAGTAGAGGAACCCGCAGGTCATCGTGCGGCGGCTGCCGTCACGGGAGTCCTCGATCTCGAGCCGCCAGCGCGCGGCCGCGGTATCGAAGTCCGCGGCGACGACCTTGCTCGAGTACCGGATGTGGCGGTCGATGCCGAATTCGGTGGCGGTCTCGCGGATGTAGTCCAGGATCGAGGCGCCGTCGGCGAGCGGCTTCTTGCCCAGCCACGGCTTGAAGGCGTAGCCGAGGGTGTACATGTCCGAATCCGAGCGCACACCGGGATACCGGAACAGATCCCAGGTGCCGCCCAGCTGTTCGCGGGCCTCGAGAATCGCGTAGGTGGACCCGGGCCGCAAGGTCTGCAACCGGTAGGCCGCGCCCACCCCGGACAATCCCGCGCCGACGATCACGACGTCGAGGTGCTCGGGCTCGCGGTGCTCATCGATCCGTGTGTTCGGCATGGTTCCAGTCTCGCGCCGCGACCGCCACTAGTCTTGCCCTCGGGCGACAACTATTTACCTTTGCGCGACACTCCTCGGGAGGGCACATGGACTACGTCCGATCGGCGGGCATCCGTGGCCTGCGCGCGGTCGTGGCCGAACTCGGCGGCGACGCCGAGCGCTACACCCGGCAGGCCGGCCTGCCCGCCACCGTCCTAGACAGCGACGACGTGCTGGTCCCCAGCGCCGCCATGGCCGAACTCCTGGAACTGGCCGCCGCCGACCTGAACCGTCCCGATCTCGGCCTGCGCGTGGCGGCCCGCCAGGATCTCACCATGCTCGGCTCACTCGCCATGGCCGTGCAGCACTCCCCCACCCTCGGCGACGCGCTCGACTACACCTCCCGCTACCTGCTCGTCCACGCCCGATCCCTCACCCTGACCGTCGCCGACGATCCCCTCGGCCGCCCCGGCGTGGCCGGCCTGTACTACGGCCCCGCCACCGCCACGGGCCCCGTGCAGGGCACCGATCTCGGCCTCGCGTTCACCCACCGCGCGATCACCTACCTGCACCGCGGCGACTACGGACTGCTCAGCGTCGAACTCCCCTACCACCCGGCGGCGCCCGACCACGTCTACCGCGAATTCTTCGGCGCCCCCGTTCATTTCGGCCGCTCCGCACTGCCCGTCGCGGTGCTGCGCGTCCCCCGGGCGCTGCGCGAATTCCGGCTCAGCGGCGTCAACGAGAACCTGCGCCGCCTCGCCCTGGCCTTCCTCGCCGAACAACTCCCCGCCCCCGCCACCGCCCGCCCCGACACCGCCGCGCGCGTCCGCGCCGTCATCCGCGAATCCCTCGGCACCCGCCCCATCGAAGTCGCCGCGGTCGCCGACCTGCTCGCCCTGCACCCCCGCACCCTGCAACGCCGCCTCGCCGAGGAGAACCTCCGCTTCGCCGACCTCGTCGACGACGTCCGCCGCGACACCGCCCACCACCTCCTCACCACCACCGACCTCCCCCTCGGCCAGGTGGCGGGCATGCTCGGCTTCGCCGAACAATCCGCCCTCTCCCGCGCCGCCCGCCGCTGGTGGAACACCACCCCCCGCGCCCTCCGCCGCAGCTCCCCACCCCACCGAGCAGCAAACTCCGAGTAACATTCCCGAATTCTCAGCGATCTTTCAGACAACATCTATTTCCGGAGGTTCGGACATGTTCTCTGCGAAAAAGCTCGCTGCCGGCACCATCGCCGCAACCGCCACCGCCACCGCCCTCATCGCCGGCGGCGGCACCGCCCAGGCCGACGTCCCCGTCTGGCAGGCCAACTGCCACGTCTACAACATCTTCAACACCGGCGGCATGGCCAACTGCGAACTCCCGACCTGGCACCAGGTGAAACTCACCTGCGTAGCCTGGCCCGTCCCCTTCACCTACTGGAAGTACGGCCCGATCCAATACGGCCAGAACCAATCCTGGGCCAGCTGCGACTCCTTCAACGCCCTCGTCGGCATCGAGGTCATCCAGGCGTAACCCCACCTCTGGCCCCGATTTCGGGGCCGTTCCAGCACCGCGAACCGGTGCGGGAGAATGGTCCGGTGAGCACGGACAGCACTCTCGATCAGACCCCCGACCTGCGGGTACTCCCGCAGGTCGAGTGGCGTGAGCGGGCGCGGGTGCATCGGGAGCGGCTCGATGGGCTGGTGGGGCCGTATCTGGAGCGGCGGGCGGCGGGGACCTCGCATCCGGTGATCGACTTTCTGTTCACGTACTACGGGAACAAGCCTTCGCAGTTGCGGCGGTGGCATCCGGGGTTCGGGGTGGGGTTGCGGGATGCGGGTGAGTACGAGGGGGCTCGGGGGTATCGGCGGGTGGACGGGGATGTGTATACCGCTGATGCGGCTTATCTGGAGAAGCGGCGGGGGACCGTCGAGTTCGTGGCGGGGTTGTTGGGGGCGACGGCGGGGCGGGCGGCGCAGCTGTCGTGTTTCGGGTTGCACGAGTGGGCGATGGTGTATCGGACCGAAGACGTGCGGCATCAGCAGGTGCCGTTGCGGCTGGGGTCGGCGGGGACGGATGCGGTGGTGGAGTCGATGTCGTTGCGGTGCACGCACTTCGACGCGTTCCGGTTCTTCACCCCGGACGCGGTGGGCCGCAATGCCGAACCGCTCACCCGTGACGATCAGGTGCGCCGCGAGCAGCCGGGCTGTCTGCACGCCAACATGGACATCTACAAGTGGAGTTTCAAGCTCGCGCCGCTGATCGGTTCGGACCTGATGCTCGACTGCTTCGAACTGGCCTGCGCCGCACGCGAACTCGACATGCGGGCCAGTCCTTACGATCTGCGCGAGTTCGGGTACGAGCCGGTGCGGATCGAGACGCCGGCGGGCCGGGCCGAGTACGTGCGCGGCCAGGCCGCGATCGCCGAGTCGGCGGCGACGCTGCGGGAACGACTGCGCCGGGACTGCGTCGCGCTGGCGGCGACGCAGCCCCTCGACGCCTAGTCCCGCTCGACCGTGCCGTCGCCCTTCGCGACGGTGTCCTCCGCGATCGCCTCCAGCTCCTCGGTCGGCTCGGTGACCAGCGAGAAGTCGCCCTCGTGCAGCTCGGTGCCCTTGTCGACGGCGACCTCGACGAGTTCGATCCCGCGGTCGGCGCGCAGGATCAGCGGGTCCTCGTGCAGGTCCTTGTAGAGCGACACGCACATCCCCACCATGACGACCAGGAACGGCAGTGAGACCACCGTCGTCAGCGCCTGCAGACCGGTGAGCGCTCCACCGAGATTGTCCGAATCGGCGATGACCAGCATGATCGCGGCGACCGCGCCGGTGGCGGCACCCCAGAAGATGACGGTCAGCCGGGACGGTTCGATGCTGCCGCGCTCGGACAGGGTGCCCATGACGATCGAGGCCGCGTCGGCACCGGAGACGAAGAAGATGCCGACCAGGATCATCACCACCACCGTGGTCACCGAGACGATCGGATACTGGTCGAGCAGATGGAACAGCGCGTTGTCGGAGTCGACGGTGCCGTCGGGTTCGGTGAGGTTGTGGTGCTCGGTCTGCTCGGCGATGCCCGCGCCGCCGAAGATCGCGAACCACAGCAGGCTCACCGCGCTCGGCACCAGCAGCACGCCGGTGACGAACTGGCGGATGGTGCGGCCCCGGCTGATCCGGGCGATGAACATGCCCACGAACGGGGTCCACGAGATCCACCAGGCCCAGTAGAAGATCGTCCAGCTCGACAGCCAGGCCTTCATGGCCTCGTCGCCGGCGCCGGTGCGCGAGGCCATGGTGGGCAGGAACTCGACGTAGTCGCCGAGCGAGATGGGCAGCATGTTGAGCATGAACAGGGTGGGCCCGGCGATGAAGACGAACGCCGCGATGGCCAGCGCGAGAACCATGTTGATGTTGGACAGCCACTGGATGCCACGCTCGACGCCGGAGACCGCCGAGATCACGAACGCGACGGTCAGGGCGGCGATGATCGCGACCAGACCGACCTTGCCGATCCCGTCGATCCAGCCGTTGAACTCCATGCCCGCGCCGATCTGCAGGGCGCCCAGGCCCAGCGACGCGGCGGAGCCGAACAGCGTCGCGAAGATGGCCATCATGTCGATCGCCCGTCCACCGAGGCCCTCGGCACGGCGGCCGAGCAGTGGCCGGAACACCGAGGAGATCAGCTGTGAGCGGCCCTTGCGGAAGGTGCCGTAGGCGATGGCCAGGCCGGCGACGGCGTAGATCGCCCACGGGTGCAGTGTCCAGTGGAACAGGGTGGTGGCCATCGCGACCTCGGCCGCGGCGGGGCTGCCCGGTTCGGCGGTGTGCGGGGGCGGATTCACGAAGTGCGACAGCGGTTCGGCCACGCCCCAGAACATCAGCCCGATGCCCATGCCGGCGCTGAACATCATGGCGATCCAGGACACCGTGCGGAATTCGGGTTTCTCGTCGTCGTCACCGAGCGGGATGCGACCGTACCGGCTGATCGCCAGCCAGATGACGAAGAAGACGAACGCTGTGGCGACCAGCACGAACAACCAGCCGGTGTTGGTGATGACCCATTTCTGGGCGGAACCGGCGAAGGAGGCCAGGCTCTCGTCGTCGAGGATGCCCCAGACGACGAAGGCCACCGTGCCGATCGCGGTGGCGCAGAAGACGAACAGGTCCAGCCGGGGTTTTCCCGGCGATCGACCGGCTACCGCGTCCTCGGGGCCGTCCGTGCCACCCGAGGTGCCTACGACATCGTTCGACATGGAGTCCGAGTCCTTTCCGGTCGCGGTGTCGGCGGATCGCGCGCGCCAGTCGCTACCTGAGCAACCGTACAGCGTGTCACCGACAGGAAGGCGGATTCGACCCGCCGGGCGAGCGGCCGATTCGCCGAAACCGGCCGCGCGGGTGCCGCACTCGCCTTACCATCCGAAGACGGCAACTGTCTGAGCCAGTCGGTGCCGAAACAGCTCGGTCGGGGAGGCACGATGCGCGGACGGACACTTCGTCACTGGACGGCACTGGCGGCGGTGGCCGTGTTGACCGCCGTCGGGCTGCCCTCCGGCGCCGCCGCCGATCCGGTCGCCGACCTCGCCGGGACCGTGCGGGAGTTCCTCGATGTGGGGCGCACCGCAGTGCCGCGCGCCGAGTGCGGACCGGGCTCGCTGCCCGAGACCGGGCTCCAGGGCGACGTCCCCGCGACTGACCGGGACAGTGGGCGCAGCACGCTGGGCTACCGCTGCAACATGTCGATGGTCGGCGGGTACACCGGGCGCGGGGCGGGCATCACCTCCACCAGTTTCGAGCACTGCGCCTATGTCGGGTCGTTCTTCCCCGGCACGCTGCTCGGCGAGCATCCCGGAGTGCAGGTGCTCGACGTGTCGGACCCGGCGAATCCGGTGCTGACCGCGACGCTGGGCGAGCCCGCCATGCTGGCCGGGACCTGGGAGACGTTGAAGGTCAACACCACTCGCAAACTGCTCGTCGGCACCGGTGTGCCGGTCGGACTGGGGGCGGGATATCTGTCGGTCTACGACATCTCCGACTGCGCGCATCCACGGCTGCTGAATCCGGGCACCGGATCGAATCTGCTGATGCCGCTGCCGATCACCACGCACGAGGGCGGCTTCTCCCCCGACGGGCGCACCTATTGGGCCTCGGGTCTGGTGCCCGGTTTCCTCAGCGCCGTCGACCTCACCGATCCCGCGCGGCCGCGGGTGATCTGGCAGGGGCTCACCGGGATCGAAGCACACGGGATGGGGGTGAGTCCCGACGGCAACCGCCTCTATATCTCCGCACTCGGCGGATTCACGGTGCTGGATGTGAGCGCGGTGCAGCGGCGGGACCCGAATCCGCAGGTGCCGCATCTGGGTCGCACGTTCTGGACCGACGGCTGGGCCACCCAGCACAGCGTGCCGGTCACCTACGACGGTGTGCCGCATCTGTTCACCGTCGACGAGGGCGGCTCCGGCGGGGTGAAGCTCATCAACGTGTCCGACGACTCGGCACCACGGATCCGGACGAAGGTCAAGCTCGAGATCAATCTGCCGGAGAACATCGACTCCGGAATCGGTTCGGCCATGGGCGGTTCGGCGTTCTCCTACGAATCGCACTACTGCACCGCCGACCGCCCCGCGAATCCGACGGCGCTGGCCTGCGGCTGGATCGCCTCGGGCATCCGGGTGTTCGACGTGCGCGATCCCGACGCCATCCGCGAGATCGCCTATTTCAACCCACCTGCCCGGACCGGGCGCAATCTGGAGATCTGGAATTCGCCGCACGCGCTGGCCTCGATCATCGGCATTCCGGTGATGAGCGCGCCCGCGGCGCTGCGCTCGCTGGCCGAGAGCCTGATCGATCCGGCCCAGATCCTCACGGCCAGGGCCGGTGACATCGCCTTCGGTGACCTGTCCACCGATTGGTGCCTGTCGCCGCCGGAGTGGCGCGGGGACCAGCTGTATGTCACCTGCTCGGACAACGGGTTCATGGTGTTGCAGTTCGACAACGGCGTCTACACCCCGCCGGCGGACCAGCAGTCGACGGTGGGGTCGTGAGCGCGCGGCTGCTCCGCCTGGCGGCCGGTGTCGCGGCGGCCGTCTTCCTGCTGGTGCTCGGCGCGGCGCTGCGCCCGCTGCTCATCCCCGAGAAGTCCACGCCCGCACCGGTTCTCACCGCGACCGAGCTGGGATTCGTGCAGGACATGACCGCGCATCATCAGCAGGCGCTCATCCTGGCCGAACGGCTGGACCCGGGCGCCGACCCCACCGTGCGCCGCCTGGCCGAGCAGATCGCCGACACCCAGCGGGTCGAAATCGGCACGTTGCTGGGCTGGACGCAGCTCGCCGGGGTGGCGCCGATGTCCGCGCAGCCGATGAGCTGGATGCCGGAAACGGCAGGCCACCACCATGATTCGGTGTCGACGACCATGCCTGGGATGGCCACCACCGCGGATCTCGACGCCCTGTCGGCGGCCCGCGGTGCCGAGGCCGAAAACCTGTTCCTGCAGCTGATGTACCGCCACCACGCGGGGGGTATCACCATGGCCCGCACCGCCGACTCGCTGCTCACGTCGGGGGCCGTCAAGCAGTCGGCGCGGGCGATGGCGCAGTCGCAGAGCCAGGAACTGGGGTATCTCGGGATGCTGCTCGATGCGCGGGGTGTGCGGCCCTGAGCCCCGACCGGCGCCGCGCCGGATACCCGCCTACGATGCGGTCATGAGCGGGGATGCGGGGGCGCCACCACCACTGACGGCGCGGGAGGTAGGCACGCTGCTGCTGGGCGTGGTCCAGGTGGCGCTGGGCGCGGCGGCAGGTGTGGGTGTCGCGTTCTTCTGCTATCCGAGGGTCGTGTTCACGCTCCTGGACGCGATCGGCCTCAATGGTCCGCAGGCGCCGGTCGGGCACGGCACGGATACCCCCGGCTACTGGGCTGTCTGGATTCTGTCCTTCGCCGTCGTCCCGGTGCTGCTCTGGCCGGCCTATCGCCTGCGCGCCACGCGGGCGTTCGTCGTCGCCATGGGTATCGCGTTCGTCGCGACCGGGCTGCCGGTCGCGCTGCTGATGATCAGTCTCGACAGCGGCGGGTTCGGGCCCAGCTGAGCCGGGGCGCGCGGATGTGTCCGAGTGCGCACCGGGGGCCGGGTGCCCGGGTGAGGACAACGTCACCGTAGGGCAACTGCTCAGAAAATCACAGGCAACGGGATCTATGGACGATATGTCGGATTATCGGTGCACTGTGGGCGGAGGCTGACGTGGTGGTGAGCGCACGAGTGGGCGTGGTGGCGAAGACCGATCTGGCCGAGGTGCGTGCGCGGATCGCGGCGGAACTGACGCCGATCGCGGTGCGGCAGCTGCCGGTGGCCGAGGCGGTCGGGGCGACGCTGGCCGTGGCGCTCACCGCGGGCACCCCGCTGCCACGGGTGGACAGCGCGGCCATGGACGGCTACGCCGTCGCCGGGCCCGGACCGTGGTGGCAGCTGCATCAGCAGGTGCGTTACGCGGGCCGCAACTGCTCGGTGGTGCTCGCGCCCGGCGAGGCGGTGCGCATCGCCACCGGGGCCGCCACGCCGCTGGGCACCACGGCCACGCTGCGTGACGAGCACGTGGTGCGCACGACCGTCTCGGGCAAGCAGGTCGTCATGCGTGCTCCTGAGGCGCCGCTACGTGACGACACCCGCCGTCAGGGCGAGCACTGGGACAGCGGCACCGTGCTCGCGCACGCGGGCACGCGGGTCTCGGCGGCGCTGGCCTCCGCCGCGCTCAGCGCCGAGGCCGAGACCGTCACCGTGCGGGGGCCGTTGCGCGCCGATGTGGTGATGACCGGCGACGAGATCCGGGCCGTCGGACCGCTCGCGCCCGGGGAGACCCGCGATTCGCTGGGCCCGGTCCTGCCGGAGTTCCTGCGCTGCTGCGATATCGAGAGCACCGGGCTGTGGCATCTGGCCGACAGCCAGGACCTGCTGCGCTCGTGGCTCGGCCTGAAATCGCACGCGGACCTGGTGGTCATGGTCGGGGCGACCGGACGCGGCGCCGCCGACCACCTGCGTGTGCTGCTCGCCGACCTGGGCGCCCGCGTCATCGTGGACCGGGTCGCCCTGCGGCCGGGCGGCTCCACGGTGGTGGCCCAGCTGCCCGACGGCCGGGTGCTGCTCGGTTTGCCGGGCAATCCGCTGGCGGCCGTGGCCGCTCTGCTCGCGGTCGGTCCCGCGGTCGTCGACGCGCTCACCCTGCGCACCTCCGGACCGACCATGTGGGGCCGGCTGGCCGACGCGGGGGTCATGGCGGGCGAGGCCACCCGGATCGTCCCCGTCCAGCAGCATCCCGGGGGTGTCTGGCGCAGTACCGGGCCCGCGCACACGCCCCATCTCGCGGGGCTCATCGGCTGCCAGGCGCTGGCGGTGCTGCCGCCCGGTACCGGCCGGGGTTCGCTCGTCGAGCTCCTGCCGCTCCCCTACTGATTTTCGGACCACGAGACAGGCTGTACGGCACAGGAATTCGGTGTGGTCAGCCGCTACCCGATCGCGGCGCGGTCAGCCGTCGACTGCCGTGGTGTCGGCAATGTCCGTCCGTCCCTTCGGGCGCCGCATGAAGCGATCGACCGTCCACATCACTACTCGGCAGATCAGCACCGTCGGGACGACGACCAGCAGCACGACGCGCAACACCACCAGCATCGCAGCGGCGAAGACGAACACCGGGCTCAGACCGTCAGGTGAGCCGAAGCCGTGCCGGGCGGACAGGGCCGACACGACCACGCGCAGCACGAGATAGGCCGCGACGAGGACGACGGGTAGGCGGATCGCGCGCCACCCGGTGCGCAGCAGGGTGGCGTTCATCGGGCGAGCTCCGGACCTGAAGTCAGGAAGGCCAGCAGCAGGGCGTTGCCGATCGCGCCGCCGGTGGCGAATCGCTTGCGGTCCCCGCTCTGGAGCGGCAGGCCGAACAGGTCGGTGGTGCGGAACAGGCGGGTGAACAGGTCACGGTGGCCGAAAGCACGCGCCGGGGCCAGCGCGAATCCGGTGGCCGACACCGATATTCCGAGAATCAGGGTGCCGCTGTCCATGTCCCCCGGACCGCTGTATCCGTCGCCGTATTCGTCGATCGCGCCGAAACCGAGCACGGTGCGTTCCTGCCCGAACAGGCCCTTCGCCAGTTCCTCGGCCAGCGACCGGTCCGCGAAACCCGCGAAATAGGCGGCCAATCCGGTTCCGGAGGCACGGGGTGCGTCGTGGGGGCGTCCGTCGATGCCCATGCGCTGGATGACCAGCCCGGTCGGCCGGTCGATCTGCACCGCGCGGACCCGTTCGGCCCAGTGCGTGAGGACCGCGGTGTGATCGGCGCCGGTGACCCGGCCGTGCACCGCGATCGCCGCCGCCACCGCGGCCACGTCGGTCGGGTACGCCTCGCCGGGGAAGGTGTCGAGCAGCCCGGTCGGCGAGGCGAGCAGGCGGCGTTCTAAGGCGGCGATCAGCGCGTCGTGGCGAGCCGCCAGGTCGGGTGGGAAAGCCGGGTCCACCAGCCGGGCCATTCCCAGCGCCAGAGCCGGATAGGAGAGGTAGGCGTGACCGTCCATGCTGTCCAGCTCCGCCAGCCCGTCGCGGCCGTGCCAGGCGTCGGTGAACTCGAACCGCAACTGCGGCAGCAGACTCTTCGTCGCCGCGCGCGTAACCACCGGCCCGTACCGCGCCGCCCACTCCGGATGCGCCAGCGACACCTGCGCCAGCCCCAGCGCCGTCATCTGATGCGCGAGCAGCCCCCACATCCCGACCACCCGGTCACGCCCACCCCCGGCCCGCCACCGATCGTCCTCGGCCTCGAACGCCACCATCTCCTCGGCCAACGCCCGCACCCGCCCCGATTCCCCCAGAAACCACTCGTCGGCATCACGCCCACACCACCACCTCGGCACCGTGCCCACTACCGCGACCGCCACCACCACGGCAACCACGATCGCAACCGCCCACCGAACCCCACGCCCACCCCACGCCGCCCGGCGCACACCTCCCATCCCACGAAGATACCTGCGCCACAATGTCCTTCGCCGCCCTCGAACCCCGGAGCCCTCCCTTGCCCTCGCCGCGCTACCGTCTCGGAAACGGGGAGGCTTGCATGGCAATCATTTTCGAGCTGGTGGTCAACTTCGGTGACGACATCGCCGCCGCGCGTGCGGCAGCGGAACGTATTCAGCCGGGCTCCTCACCGGTGATCCTGCGTGTCCACGACCACCGCATCACGCTGCGCCGACCCCTGATCGGCACGGCGGGGAGCCATGTCGAACTAGCGTTCCTCCCGGAACCGGTGAGCTTCGGCCTGACCTACGGAGTTCCCCGAATCCCGCTCACCGCTGCCGAATTCACGGAGCTCGGTGAGCAGCTGTACCGGCTGCTCGCGTCGATCGACGGATACCTGGCCGCGATCGTCGGCTGGGACGTGGAAGGGATGGTCGACCTCGACGAGCTGCGCGACGAGTGGTCCGAGGAACTGACCGAGGGCAGTATCGACGGGCTCGTCCTCAGCGACGGTGTACACCGCGAACTGAGCCTGGGCGACAACTATTCCGTGTTCCGGCCCGGGTTCCGCTGGATTCCGTACCGCGGCGAGCCGCCGAGCGAACTCACCGCCGATCCGGCGCCGACACCGCTCCCCGGACGAATTCCGGAACAACGCCCGGAAAACGCTTGGACGGAGCGGGCGAGGCAAATGGTGTAGAACGCCGAACGGCCCCGATGCGGAGGTGCATCGGGGCCGGTCGAGGTTGGGTCAGCCGTGTTGGGGTGGCTGCCAGGGGCGGCCGTAGGGGTCCTCCGGGCGGTGGGGAGGCTGGGGCTGGGGTGGTGGGGGTGGGGGTGGCTGGTGTTGCTGGGGTGGGGCCGGGTGTTGCTGGGGGGCGATCGGGGGTGGGACCGGGAGCGGCGGCGGGGGCTCGACGGGGGCGGTCGGTTTGGGGCGGGGGGCGTCGAGGCTGTCGACCGGGGTGCGGGCAGTGGCCTCGGCGGCGCGGACGGCCTGTTCGATCTTCGGGTCGGAGGCGGTCTCGAACCAGTCGGCGACGTCGGAGTCGTCCTCGATCTTGACCGGCGCCACCTCTTCGGTGGACGGCTCGTAGCGGAAGACGCCGTCCTCGCCCTTGGTGGCGAAGTTCTGGGCGAAACCCTCGAGCGCCTTGCCGAAATCGCTGGGCACCAGCCACACCTTGTTGGCGTCGCCGCGCGCCACCATGGGCAGTGTCTGCATGTACTGGTAGGCCAGCAGCTCGGGGGTGGGCTTGCCGTTCTTGATCGCGGCGAACACCTTCTCGATGGCCTTGGCCTGGCCCTGCGCCTGCAGGTAGGAGGCGGCGCGCTCACCCTGGGCACGCAGGATGCGGCTCTGACGCTCACCCTCGGCCGAGAGGATCGCCGACTGCTTGGCGCCCTCGGCGGAGAGGATCTGCGCCTGCTTGGCACCCTCGGCGGTCTTGATCTGCGACTCGCGGGTGCCCTCGGCGGTGAGGATCATCGCGCGCTTCTCGCGGTCGGCCTTCATCTGCTTCTCCATCGATTCCTGGATCGACGGCGGCGGATCGATGGACTTGAGCTCCACGCGGGCCACCCGCAGGCCCCAGCGGCCGGTGGCCTCGTCGAGCACGCCGCGCAGCTGGTTGTTGATCTGGTCGCGCGAGGTGAGCGTCTCCTCGAGCGTCATCCCGCCGACCACATTGCGCAGCGTGGTGACGGTGAGCTGCTCGACCGCGGCGATGTAGTTGCTGATCTCGTAGACCGCGGCCTGCGGGCTGGTGACCTGGAAGTAGACCACCGAGTCGATCTGCAGGGTCAGGTTGTCCTGGGTGATCACCGGCTGCGGCGGGAAGGAGACGACGCGTTCGCGCAGATCGACTTTCGCGCGCACCCGGTCGGCGAAGGGCACGAGGAACGTCAGCTGACCGGACACCGTGCGCGAGTAGCGCCCGAGACGTTCGATCACCGCCGCCTCGGCCTGCGGCACGAGCGCGATCGATTTGAAGACCACCACCACGACCAGCAGGACGAGGACGGCGGCCACGATCAAGGCAACCATTGGTTAAGGACCCTTCCAGACGACGGCGGTGGCGCCGTCGATCTTCATCACGTAGACGGTCACTCCGGGTTCGTACACTTCGCTCGGATCCAGCGGACGCGCGGTCCACACCTCACCGCCGAGCTTCACCTGCCCCGAATGCGCCGCCACCTCCTCGAGCACCAGCGCCGACTTGCCGGTCAGGGCATCGACATTGGTCGGAATCGGTGGGGGCGTGCCGAATCGGCGGCGCAGGACCGGGCGGACCCCGAGGAACAGCACTCCCGCGATCGCGGCGAAGACCAGCGCGTCACCCCACAGCGGCAGATCCGCGGCGGCGCTGACGCCCGCGGTGCCGAGCGCGGCCGCACCGAGCATGAGCAGCGTCAGATCCCCGGTGAGCATTTCCGCCGCCGCGAGCACGATGCCCGCGATCAGCCAGACTATTGCGGCCACCCCACCACCGTACCGTCTCGGACACCGTCGCGGCCGGACAAGAGGAAACGCCCGCGGTGCCGCGTTGGGCCGGTGGACAGTTCGCGGTAGCTTCGGGGGGTGAGTGCACGCGGCGGGTACGGCGACATCTTTTCCGGACATCAGCGCACCAGGAAGACCCCGGCACCGACCGTGGTCGCCGAGCGCGACCTGGTGGTGGAGGACGCGGCGAGCGGATTCTGCGGTGCCGTAGTGGGATTCGACCGCAGCTACGACGGCGAGTTCGTGAAACTCGAGGACGGGCGCGGCACGGTCCGGCTCTTCGCGCTGCGCGAGGCGGCCTTCCTCATCGACGGCAAGCCGGTGACGCTGGTGAAACCCACCGCCGCCCCGAAGCAGCCGACCCGCTCGGCCTCGGGGTCCACCCGCGTGGAGGGCCTGCGGGCCCGGGTCGCGCGCACCAGCCGGATCTGGGTCGAAGGCGTGCACGACGCGGCGCTGGTGGAGCGGGTGTGGGGCCACGACCTGCGGGTGGAGGGTGTGGTGGTCGAGCATCTGGAGGGCCTGGACAATCTGGGCACCCGGCTCACCGAGTTCGGGCCGGGGCCGGGCGCGCGGGTCGGCGTGCTGGTCGACCATCTGGTGACCGGGTCCAAGGAGACCCAGCTGACCACCGGTCTGGGCCCGCACGTGCTGGTCACCGGGCATCCGTTCATCGACGTGTGGCAGGCCGTGCGCCCCGCCGCGGTGGGCATCGAGTCCTGGCCGACGGTGCCGCGCGGGGAGGACTGGAAGACCGGGGTCTGCGCGCGACTGGGCTGGGGCACCCCGCAGCAGGGCTGGCGGCGCGTCTACGACGCGGTGGACTCCTTCCGCGACCTGGAATCGCCGCTGATCGGCGCGGTGGAACGGCTCATCGACTTCGTGACCGAACCCGAGTAGTCCCGGCGCAGGGCACGCGACGAACCTTTATGCTCGATGATTATGTGCTCTCCCAGTGCCACGCTGACGCTGTGGGCCGGCTCCTGGCTGGCCGGGACCAGCGCGCCCGACGACGTGCTGGAAGCGTTGCACGCCTGGGCTTCCCGGCACACCATCGCCGCGGGCGACCCGGTCACCGGCGGGCGCACCGATCTGCCGTGGACCTCACACGAGGCGGGCACCGGGTCCGGCGCGATGCCGCTGCTCAAGGTGATCCGCGAGGCCATGGCTCCCGCGGGCGCGACCCTGCGACTGGTCCTGCCCGCCCCCGGTGACGTGCGCGGACTGCCGGTCGGCACCGCCTTCGCCGCCGACGCGATCGACGCCGAGGAAGGTCTGCTGCTGGGCGTGCCCGGCCAGGAGGGCACCGGGCTGATCCCGCAGTGGGACGACGACGAAACCCTGCAGTGGACCGTGTACAGCGTGAACATCCCGCAGGTCGGCGGCCCGGACATGTCCCTCGGCGAGGCCGAGTACACCATGCGCGAATCGGTCCGCGACGCCGCCGACGCGCTCATGCGGCTGCACACCACCGCGCTCGGCGCAGGCGACGCCGACCCGCGCGAACAGATCGAAGCCCAGCTGGCCGCCTACTCCCGGCACGCCTACCCCGACTCGATCCCGTTGCGCGCCAAGCGCATTCTCGACACCGCCGATCATGTGGCGGCCATTCTCACCGTCGCCCAGCACGAGCCGGCGTCTTCGCCCACCTCGGCGAGCGCGCTGGATTCGCACGAGTCGCTGCTGCGGCCGCTGTGGAACACCCTCCGCCAGGCGCGTCTGGTGGCGGTGCACGCCGCGACGGGGCCGCTCGGCTGACCACCCGAGGGCGCTCACCGTGAATCGGTATGCCGCGGTTCAGAATCCGCCGAGGGCTGTGCGCAGGGTCGGGACCGCGAGCACGGCGAGGGTGTCGGCGCGGATGACCGGGCAGGTCCGGTCGGTGACGGTGTCGACGACATTCCGGTTGTAGGACAGCGCGGCATTGGCGACGGTGTCCTGAACCGTCCACAACTTCATGGCGCCGGTGAAGGCCACGCGGGCCACCTCGGGGCCCAGCGCCCGCCAGGTGCCGCGCTGGCCGCCGAGGATGCCGCACAGTTCGTCGACCGAGGCCTGCGAGATGGCGGGTTCGGTGGGCGCGGGCGGCTCGGTCTCGTAGCCGGATTCCTTGCCGCAGCCGGTCAGGCCCAGGGCCGCGGCGGCCAGCACGAGCACCAGGCCGTATCGGGGCGCTGTCGATCGCATCGGAAGTCCTCCGATCTGTCGAGCACAACTCCGGAAAGCCTACTCCCCCGGCTGGGGGTACCCGGCGAATGTTTATCCGGTTGTGTTCAGCGCCGGGTGGGGCGCGCGGGCAGCTCGCAGCAGCCGGGGGCACACAGCGCGCCGTCGGCGGTGCAGCCGTAGCCGGGCACGGTACCCAGTTCACGGACCGGTCCGGCGTCGGTGCGCTCCTGGATCAGCTCGACGATCATCCGGGAGAACCGCGGGTCGGTGCCGGGGGTGGCCGCGCGCGCGAAGGCCATGCCGAGCTCGGCGGCGCGGGTGGCGGCCTCGTTGTCGAGGTCCCAGATCACCTCCAGGTGATCGGAGACGAAACCGACCGGGCACACGACCACCGCGTCGACGCCCTTGCCGTGCAGCACGTCGAGATGGTCGACGATGTCGGGGTCGAGCCAGGGCACCTGCGGCGGGCCCGAGCGCGACTGCCACACCACGTCGTAGTCGGTGAAACCGGTTGCCGCGGCACACAATCGGGCGGCTTCGGCGACCTGCCTGCTGTAGAGGCGGCCGCCGTCGGCGGGCGGGCCCGCCGAGATGTCGGCCGAGACCGGGATGGAGTGCGCGGTGAACACCAGGCGCGCCCCGTCGCGGCGATCGGCGGGCAGCCGCGCGAGGGCGGCGGTGATCGCGTCGGCGAAGGACTCGATCAGCAGCGGGTGGTCGAAGTACTGGCGCAGTTTCACCAGCTCGGGCGCCTGCGCGCCGACGGCGGCCCTGGCCCGGGTGATGTCCTCGTCGTACTGGCGACAGCCCGAGTAGCCGCCCCAGGCCGAGGTGGGGAAGACCAGCGCCGAGCGCACGCCGTCGGCGGTCATCCTGGCGACGGTCTCCTCGACCATCGGATGCCAGTTGCGGTTGCCGAAATACACCGGCAGGTCCAGCCCGGCCGCGGCCAGGTCGGCCTCGAGCGCGGCGATGATCTCGCGGTTGAGTGCGTTGATCGGCGAGACCCCGCCGAAATGCAGGTAGTGCTGCGCGACCTCGGCGAGCCGTTCCGGGGGTACCCCGCGGCCCCGAGTGACGTTCTCCAGGAAGGGGATCACGTCCTCGGGGCCTTCGGGGCCACCGAAGGACAGCAGCAGCAGCGCGTCCGGCATCAGTTGGCGGTGAAGCCCTCGGGGAACCACATGTTGTGGCTGGCGCCGCCGTCGACGTAGATGATCGAGCCGGTGGTACCGGGCAGCCAGTCCGAGAGCAGCGCCACGATCGACTTGCCCACGACACGCGCGTCGGCGCCGTCCCAGCCGATCGGCGAGGCGCCGTCCCAGTACTCGTCGAGCTGACGCAGCTGCTTGGCGTCGTCGGTGGCGGTGCCGGCGATGGCCTTGGCCGCCAGGGTCTTCACCGGACCCGCGGCGATCAGGTTGGAGCGGATCTTCTTGGCGTAACCCACTTCCCGGGCCACGTAGCGGTTCACCGACTCGAGCGCGGCCTTGGACACGCCCATCCAGTTGTAGTACGGCATCGCCACGCGCGGATCGAAGTCCATGCCGACGATCGAACCGCCCTCGTTCATCACGGGCAGCACGGCGCGGGCCAGCGAGGCGTAGCTCCACGCGGAGATCTCGAAGGACTTGGCTACATCGGGGCCCGGCCCCTCCAGGAACGGCACCGCGTCCGGACCCATCAGGGTCTTGGGCGCGAACGCGATCGAGTGCAGCACACCGTCGATGCCCTCGGGGGCCAGCTCGCGCAGCGCGTCGGCCAGCGCGCCCAGGTTCTCCTCGTTGGTGATGTCCAGCGGGATCGCGGGCGGCACCTCCTGCGGGAGGCGCTTGGCGATCCGGTCGATCAGCCGCAGCCGCTCCGGGATGCCGGTGATGATCACCTTCGCGCCCTGCTCCTGCGCGACCGCGGCCGCGCTGAACGCGATCGACGAGTCGGTGATGATGCCGGTGATGAGGATGGTCTTGCCTTCGAGCAGTCCGCCCATGAGTTTTCGGTTCTCCCTGAGATCTATGTGGTGTGCCGCCACCTTGTCGGTGGCGCGGGGGGATCCGTTAGCGGATCAGTGGCCCATTCCCATTCCGCCGTCGACCGGGATGACGGCACCGGAGACGTAGCGGGCGTCCTCGGAGGCGAGGAAACTGACCACGGCCGCGATCTCCTCGGGCTGGCCGACCCGCCGCAGCGGAATGTACTTCTCGACCATGTCTTTCATGTCCGCGGGCAGATCGGCGGTCATATCGGTTTCGATGAAGCCGGGCGCGACGACATTGGCGGTGATGTTGCGCGAGCCGAGTTCGCGCGTCACCGAGCGGGCCAGACCGATGACACCGGCCTTGGAGGAGGCGTAGTTGATCTGGCCTGCCTGGCCCATCATGCCGACGACCGAGCCGAGGAAGATCATCCGGCCCCACTTCGCCCGCAGCATGGCGCGGTTGGCGCGCTTGGCGACGCGGAAGGCACCGGTGAGGTTGGCGTCGATGACCTTCTCGAACTGCTCCTCGGTCATCCGCATGAGCAGGGTGTCGTCGGTGATACCCGCGTTGGCGACCAGCACCTCGACCGGACCCTGGTGCTCCTCGACCTCGGTGAAGGCACGATCGACCGAATCGCTGTCGGTGACATCGCACTTCACGCCGAACAGACCCTCGGGCACCCCCGATCCGCGATGCGTGACGGCGACCTTGTGGCCGTCGGCGAGCAGGCGCTGGGCCACCGCGAGACCGATACCGCGATTACCGCCGGTGACCAGGACCGACCGGGATGTGACGTTCGACATAGGGTCCAACCTATCTGTTCCAGTTCGTGGGCCCCGCGTCAGGGTCGCGGCGCTGCGAGGACTCACAACGCGGGGCGGTGCGTGCTAGGGCAGGCGTTGACGATAGAGCAAACTCACCACGACACCGGCGGTGACGAACAGCATGCCCGCCAGCAGCCAGGGCCTGCTCGCGTCGCCGCGGGTGGTCTCGTAGCCGATCTGCTCTTCGAGGGTGTCGTAGACGGCGGTGAGTTCGGCCAGCGAGGAGGCGGTGTAGAAGTCGCCGCCGGAGAGCTTGGCGATCTCCTGCAGCGAGTCGTTGTCGACCGGCACCTTCACCCGCTGTGAGCCCTTGCCGTCGGAGTCCGGGATCTCGACGGTGCCCCATTCGGTGCCGAAGGAGATGGTCGAGACCGGGATGCCCTTGTTCTTGGCCAGCCGGGCGGCGGTGAAACCGTGGCGCGGGTTGTCGACGTCCTTGTCGTCGGGCACGGTCTGCTTGCCGTCGGACATGAGCACCACGCGCGCGGGCGGGGGTGTCTCGGCGCCGCCCAGTACCGCGGCCAGGGTGTCGATGGACTGCAGGGCGGTCAGGATGCCCTCGCCGGTGGCGGTGCGTTCGGCCAGTTTGATGTTGTCGATGGAGTGCTTGACGGCCTCGCGGTTGGTGGTCGGCGAGACCATCACCGAGGCGGTGCCCGCGAAGGTCACGAAACCCAGGTTGATGCCGGGGGTGAGCCCGTCGACGAACTCCTTACCGGCCTTCTGGGCGACCTGCAGCCGGTTGGGCGGCACGTCGGTGGCTTCCATCGACAGCGACACGTCCATCACCAGCACCACGGTCGCGCGGTTGCGCGGCACCTTCTGCACCGCGGTGGGACCGGCGGCGGCGATGGTGAGCAGGATCAGGCCGACCAGGATCAGCGCGATCGGCGCGTGCCGCATCGGGCTGGGCCGCGCGGGCGCCACCTTCTCGAGCACGGTCATGTTGCCGAACTGCAGCATCCGCTTGTGCCGGGCACGCTGGACCAGCACATAGCCGAGAACCAGCAGCGCGACGACGAGCAGGAAACCCAGCCAGACGACGGCCGTGAAATGCGAAATACTCACTGGCGAGGCACCCGCCCGCTCGGGGCGCCGAGGCTGTGGCGCCGGGTGGACACGAACCGGACCACATCGGCGATCCAGTCCCGATCGGTCTGCAGGGTCAGCACCGGCGCGCCGCAGCTGCGCAGCGCCTGCTGCACCTGTTCACGCTGGGCCTTGGCCGCGGCCGCGAAATCGGCCCGCAGCGTGGGGGTGACGCTGAATTCGCGGGTGCGCCCGGATTCCGG
Source organism: Nocardia sp. NPDC004415 (assembly GCF_053602435.1). Lineage (NCBI taxonomy): Bacteria > Bacillati > Actinomycetota > Actinomycetes > Mycobacteriales > Nocardiaceae > Nocardia > Nocardia sp. NPDC004415. The sequence continues at coordinate 55,863 of NZ_JBSGDP010000005.1, read as the reverse complement.
GTCGTGCAGCACCACGTCGCCGCCGTCGGGCAGGGCCACGTCGAGCGGATCGAGCACCTCGACGGCGAGCAGGTCGTGGCGCGCGGAGATGGCGCGCAGCGACCGCTGCCAGTCGACGTCACCGAGGAAGTCGCTGATCACCACGGCCAGTCCGCGTTTGCGCTGCGGACGGCGCAGCGATTCGATGCCGGCCTTGAGATCGCCGCGCACGCCGTCGCGGGCGTGCGGGGTAGTGGCGATGCCGCGCAGCATGGTCTGCGCGTGCAGGCGCCCGCTGCGCGCGGGAATGCGGACCAGGTCCTGACCGGTGGCCACGACGGCGCCGATGCGGTTGCCGCCGCCGGAGGTGAGGTGGGTGACGGCCGCGGCGGCCGCGATGGCCAGGTCGCGCTTCTGCACCCGGCCGGTGCCGAAGTCCAGGCTCGACGACAGGTCGACCACGAGCCAGGTCTCGAGCTCGCGGTCGGCGATCATCTGCCGCACGTGCGGATGGGTGGTGCGGGCGGTGACCGACCAATCCATCTGCCGCACATCGTCACCCGGCTGGTAGAGCCGGGCCTCCCCCGGCTCCGAGCCGGGACCGGGGATCAAGCCCTGGTGATCGCCGTGCAGCACGCCGTCGAGGCGGCGGCGCACCGTCAGCTCGAGGGTCTTCAGCGCGGCGGCCAACTTGGGATCGGTCAGCTCACCGGCCCGGAACGACGGCGGCGCGTGCGACGCCATGGTCACGCGGACAACGGGTTCCGGAGCACTCACTGGGGCCCGGCGTGGCCGGCGGGCTGGGACTGCTGCCCGTTCACCGGCTGCGGCACAGGCTGTTGCTGGGCGGGCGGCTGCGGCACCGGCGGCTGCTGCGGGGCAGCCTGACCGCCGACGGCCTGCGGGGCGACCTGCGGCAGCCCGACGGTCTGCAGCACCCGCTTGATGACCTCTTCCGGGGTGACCTCGTCGGCCAGCGCGTCGTAGGACAGCACCAGGCGATGACGCAGCACGTCCGGGATGACCTCGACGACGTCCTGGGGCACCACGTAGTCGCGGCCGCGGATCAGCGCCACCGAGCGGGCCGCGGCGATGATGCCCAGGCTCGCGCGCGGGGAGGCGCCGTAGGAGATCCAGCTGGCCACATCGGTCATGCCGAACTCGGCCGGGGTGCGGGTCGCGGTGATGACCCGCACGACGTAGTCGACCAGCGCGTGGTGCACGAAGACGTTGGCGGCCAGCTTCTGCAGGCGGATGATGTCCTCGGGAGCCAGGATCTGCTTGGGCTCCGGCGGGGTGACACCCATCCGGTAGATGATCTCGCGCTCTTCCTCGACCGAGGGGTAGTCGACGACGACCTTGAACAGGAAGCGGTCGCGCTGAGCCTCGGGCAGCGGGTAGACGCCCTCGCTCTCGATCGGGTTCTGGGTCGCCATGACCAGGAACGGATCGGGCATCGGGTAGGTCTTGCCGCCGATGGACAGCTTGCGCTCGGCCATCACCTCGAGCAGTGCCGACTGCACCTTGGCGGGCGCGCGGTTGATCTCGTCGGCGAGTACGAAGTTCGCGACGACCGGGCCGAGCTCGGTGTCGAATTCCTCGCGGCCCTGCCGGTAGATGCGGGTACCGATGAGGTCGGTGGGCACCAGGTCCGGGGTGAACTGCACCCGGGAGAACGACCCGCCGACGACCTTGGCGAAGGTTTCCACGGCCAGGGTCTTGGCGACACCGGGCACACCCTCGAGCAGCACATGGCCTCGCGCCAGCACACCGACGAGCAGTCGCTCGACGAGCCGGTCCTGACCGACGATGACCCGTTTGACCTCGTAGATCGCCTTCTCGAGAGTCTGGACGTCACGCTCCAGGGTGCTCGTCGCAGCCGTACCGGCGTCTTTCGCCAGCTTCGGCCCGCTCACACCTTCCGTCGAAGTCACCAACATCCCCGCTTTCGCTTTGGTCCTGTGCGTGCCGCCCCAACTATTCCAGGTAATAGCCCGGCGCGCCGCAACCGGCCAGGAGTGGACACGAATTCGTCCGCCACCCTACGCATGTGCGCGGCGGCCCGCCCGTTCGACGGCGCGAGTTCGCACTGGTCGAAGCCGCTGCGGACCATAGTTAGGTTTGACTATCCTTATTCTGAAAATGTAGCGTCCGGATTGTCGCCGGAGGTCTTCGGCGGCACCCGTTCCGAATTTCGCGGAGGAAGTGTCATGAAGAAGATCGCCGCGGTGCTCGCCGCCCTGGGTTTCACCGCCCTGCTGACGACCGGTCTGGCCGCGCCCGCGCTCGCCGACCGCTCGGTGCGCGACGCCCAGGTCGCCGACCTCTACCTGCGCGACGCGGACCCCTCGCTCGACGCCATCGCCGGGCAGTTCGCCGCGCTGTGGAACCCGAACCTGCCGATGGGCCCGAAGCAGGAGGTCAGCTACCACGGCTCGACCGTCGGCCCGGCGCTGCAGGGCATCCTGTCCCAGGGCGGGGTCTACGACTTCCTGTCCATCCAGCTGCGCGCGACCTCCAAGAACATCAGCGGCAACACCATGACCGCGTCGATGTCCGGCGTGATGGCGGGCTTCCCGGCCTCGAGCGGCACCTACACCTACGTCCGCGAGGACGGCCTGTGGAAGGTCGACTGGAAGGCCACCTGCGAGGGCATGGGCGGCTGCACCGGTAACCCCGACTTCGGCTACTGAACCACGCCTGTCCGATGACGCACTCCCCGATGATCACCGTGTCCGGCCTGTCCAAACGCTACGGCGGCAGAGCCGTCGTCAGCGAGGTCGGTTTCGAGGCCCCGGGCGGATCGATTACCTATCTGCTCGGGCCCAACGGCGCGGGCAAGTCCACGACCATGCGCATGATCGCCGGTCTGACGACTCCCGACGCGGGCACGGTGCGCATCAACGGGCGGTCGCTGCGTGAGCTCGCCGAGCCCATGCGCGAGATCCGCTTCAATCTCGACACCTTCGCCCGCAACCCGAAGCACACTGCCCGGCAGCACCTCGTGTGGCAGGCCCGCCTCGGCGGTGTCCCCGCCGCCGACGCCGACGCGGTGCTCGAGCGGGTGGGGCTGGCCGAGGTCGCCCGGCGACCGGTCGGGCGGTTCTCGCTGGGCATGCTGCAGCGGCTCGGCATCGCGACCGCGCTGCTGGGCGACCCGCGGACCCTCGTGCTCGACGAGCCGGACAACGGCCTCGACGTGGACGGCATCCTGTGGCTGCGCGAGCTGCTCACCGGCCTGGCCGCCGAGGGGCGGTCCCTGCTGGTGGCCTCGCACAATCTGACCGAGGTGGAGATCACCGCCGACCGGATCGTGATCATGGGCCGTGGCCGGGTGCTGTCCGACGCGAGCCGGGACGAGACCCTGGAACTCGGTTCCGGGCCGCGCAGGCTGGAATCGGCGTACACGACGGTGACCCGGGGCAGCGTCGAGTACCGCGGCGCCGGCACGCGCGACGACGAGGCGGAACAGTGAGTGTGACAAGGGATCTGGGCCGCGCGATCGGCAGCGAGGCCGCGAAGCTGTCCTGGCGCAGCCCGGTGTGGACGGCGATCGTGCCGATCGCCGTGCTGCTGCCGGTGGCGCTGAACGCGAGCCTGGCCGTCGCCACCCGGATGAACAAGGTCAACGGCGCGGGCGGCATGGACACCAACAACGCCGGGTACTGGGTGATGATCTTCTCGACGATCGTGCTCATGTCGGCGGGCGTGTCCTCGCTCAGCAACGAATTCAAGTACGCCACAGCGGAACTGGTCTACGGTGCGCAACCCCGGCGCTGGCTGCTGCCTGCCGCCAAGCTGGTCGTGTTCGGCCTGATCGCCGCGGTGACCACGCTGGTGACCGTGCTCGTACTGCTCGCGATGTTCCCGGTGGTGTTCTCCGATGTATGGGGCCGCGTCGAACTCACCTCCCCCGCGGGAGTGCGGCTGCTGTGGGCGCTGCCGGTCTTCGCGTTCTTCGTCAGCGCCCTCGGCATCGGCCTGGCCGGGCTCATCCCGCGCCCCGGTGTCGTGGTGGGCGCGGTGCTGCTGTGGAAGTTCGGGGTCGAGCAGTTCACGGCCATGCTGCCGGTGAAGATCGGCAATGTGGTCCAGCAGTGGATGCCGTTCAAGAACGGCGAACTCGGTGCCGGGCAGTATCCGACGATCAAGCCCGCCTTCGGCAGCCCCAACGGCGCCCTGCTGTTCTTCGCGCTGGTCGCCATCGCGTTCTTCGCGCTCGGGACGCTGCGGTTGTCCCGACGCGACCTCACCACCGACTGACGGTTCGTCAGCTGACGACGCGCACCGCGTAGGGCATGATGCCCGCCTCGCGGACCGGCGAGATCTTCACGACGTCACCGGATTCGGGGGCCTCGATCATCTTGCCGTTGCCCAGGTAGAGGGCCACGTGGGCACTGCCGCCGGGGCCCCAGAACAGCATGTCGCCGCGCTCGCGTTCGTCGACGTCGACGCGGGTGCCCGCGTTGTACTGGTAGCCGCTGTAGTGCGGCAGCGAGACCCCGATACCCGCGAAGGCGTAGAGCATCAGGCCCGAGCAGTCGAAACCGACCTTGTTGTAGTCGCCGTGCGCGTCGGCGGTGCCGCCGTCGCGGATGCCCAGGGTGGGGCCGTCCTCGTCGCCGCCGCCCCAGGCGTACTGCACGCCCAGCTGCGACATCGCCCGGTCGATCACCGTTTCGACGGCCGCCGACCCGCCGATCTGGGGCTGGGTGGGCCGGGGTTTGGTCTTGCGAGGCGAGGCGGGGGTGGATTCGAGCTGGGTGTGTGGGCGCTGGCCCTCGCCGAGCTGAGCGGCGCGGTCGCGGGCGGCCTGGTCGGCGGCGGCGCGGGCCGCGGCGGCGTTGGCGGCGGCCAGCAGGGCGGTGATCTCGGCCTTGCGCTGGTCGTCCCAGGCCAGGAACACCTCGCGCTGGCTCTGCAGACCGGCCACCGTGGCGCGGGCGGTGTCGAGGGCGGTCTGGGCGGCGGCGCGGTCGCGCTGGAGGTTGTCGCGGGCCACGGCCTGGGTGTCGTATTCCGTCTTGGCGACGGTCATGGCCGTCTGGGCGGCGTTCTTCTTGGTCTCGGCGGCACCCGCGGCGGCGTCGGCGTCGGCCTTGGCCTGGCGCGCGGCGGAGTTCTGGTTGGCCTGGGCGATCTGGGCGCGGCGCAGGTCGTCGAGCACCTGGCGCTGGTTCTTCGACACCAGCGACAGCACCTGCGCGCGATCCATGGCGGCGTCGGGGGTGGCCGAGGACAGGTAGGTGACCACCGAACTGCTCGACGGCCGCACATACGCCTGGGTGGCGACCTGGTCGAACTCGCCCCTGGCCACGTCGACCTTGGCGCCCGCGTCGGTGAGCTGGGTCTGCGAGTCGGCGACCGCGGCCGCGGCGGCGTCGGCGGCGTCGCGCGCGCTCTGCAGGTCGACCAGTGCCTGGTTGACGGCCTCGCGCTTGGCGGCGAGCACGTCGTCGAGGGCTTGCAGCTGCTGATCGGCGGCGGCGACCTGGTTGATGAGATCGCCGATCTGCCCGACCCGCGCGTCGACATCGGCGCCCGCTCCGGCGATCTCGCCGTCGGAGGGATTGGCCGGTGGCGGGGGCACCGCCGCGACCGGTCCGGCGCCGGCGAGCACAGCCAGCGCCATCAGCAAACCGATCGCTATCCGTAAGAGACGGGGTTCGTCCTGCCTGCCCGCTGCGCGCACGGCTCCTCCGAGTAACTCGACTCGACACACGTCACCGGCGCATCAGTCCACCCACAGACCACAGAAGTCGACCAATGCCCCTGTACCACTGCATTCCCACTCGCGAACACCGCAACCGTACGACACATAGTTCACAAAGGAAACATCCGCACCAGAACGACACGGGCGTAATTCGCGGATAGCCCAAAGTTAGCCTGTCGAAGGACAGGTTTCTCCCGCGATAAACAGACCGAAGGTCTGGGTATGTGACTGAAGGGAAACCAGTTAACCGGCAGATCCCGCATCGGCGTGTGCCGACAGCGTCCGGTCCTCGGCGTCCGGGCCGCGCCGGACCTTCACGACATAGAGCCCGGCGATCACCAGGGCGGTCAGGGTCAGCAGGATCGCGGTGATCACACCCCAGGACGTACCCTCGGGCTGCTCGAGCCGATCGACGAAGGCTTGCACGGCCTCCTCGGGATGATTGCCCCGGTACTTGGCCGCGTCCTCGGCCCACTCCAGCCGGACCCGGCTGATGCTGTCGCTGTAGGTGCCGATCCAGTCGTCGCTGAAGACCGCGACGGTTCCGTGGGTGCTCTCGCCGAGCTGGGTGGCCAGGTCACGTAGGCTCGAGTCGTGGCCGGGATTGCCGGGAACGACGACGACACTGAGCGGGATCCCCTCGGATCGCGCCGCAGCGACGATCGCCGCGAGTTCCTCTTGGTCCTTGCCCTTGGGAGCGGCGACGTGATTGTCGGCGAGATCGGATTCGACACTGCTCGGCACAATGTTCGGCGGCAGTTCCGCGGCCATCGGCGCAAAGGTGTAGAAGGTCATCTTCCGTCCGGTCTGTCGAGCCTCGGTCGCCTGGCGTGCGACGGGCGTCCAACACTGCAGGGTGAGCGTCACTGCTGTCTGTCCCCGACTCGCTCGACAGGCACAGTACGCGACTCCACGGTCGAACACGGCGCCACGGCACCCACAACCGCCCCCGCGTATTTCATAGGACAAGCGTACTGTTAGGCTCGTACCGCGAGGAAACCGGCGCTCACGGCGCCGGATCCCCTCCGAAGACGCGAGCCGCCGGCACAGCCCCGCCGGCGGCACACCCTCACACATGAGTGGAGCTGACGTGACGAAGATTGATACCTTCGGCGCCAAGGGCACGCTCGAGGTCGGAAGCAACTCCTACGAGATCTTCCGTCTCTCGGCCGTCCCCGGCACCGAGAAGCTGCCCTACGCCCTGAAGGTGCTGGCGGAGAACCTGCTGCGCACCGAGGACGGCGCCAACATCACCGCCGACCACATCCGCGAGATCGCGAACTGGGACCCGTCGGCGCAGCCGAACGTGGAGATCCAGTTCACCCCCGCGCGCGTGATCATGCAGGACTTCACCGGCGTGCCCTGTGTGGTCGACCTCGCCACCATGCGTGAGGCCGTCACCGCCCTCGGCGGCGACCCGAGCAAGGTCAACCCGCTCTCCCCCGCCGACATGGTCATCGACCACTCGGTCATCCTGGACGTCTTCGGCCGCGCCGACGCGCTGGAGCGCAACGTCGAGCTCGAGTACGAGCGCAACGGCGAGCGCTACCAGTTCCTGCGCTGGGGCCAGGGCGCCTTCGACGACTTCAAGGTCGTCCCCCCGGGCATGGGCATCGTCCACCAGGTCAACATCGAGTACCTGGCCCCCACCGTCATGGTCCGCAACGGCCAGGCCTACCCCGACACCTGTGTCGGCACCGACTCGCACACCACCATGGTCAACGGCCTCGGCGTGCTGGGCTGGGGCGTGGGTGGCATCGAGGCCGAGGCCGCGATGCTGGGCCAGCCGGTCTCCATGCTGATCCCGCGCGTCGTCGGCTTCAAGCTGACCGGTGAGATCAAGCCCGGCGTCACCGCCACCGACGTGGTGCTGACCGTCACCGACATGCTGCGCAAGCACGGCGTTGTCGGCAAGTTCGTCGAGTTCTACGGCGCCGGTGTGTCCGAGGTGCCGCTGGCCAACCGCGCCACCCTGGGCAACATGAGCCCCGAGTTCGGTTCCACCGCGGCGATCTTCCCGATCGACGAGGAGACCATCAAGTACCTGCGCCTGACCGGCCGCAGCGACGAGCAGCTCGCGCTCGTCGAGGCGTACGCCAAGGAACAGGGCATGTGGCACGACGCCGACAAGGAGCCCGCGTACTCGGAGTACCTGGAGCTGGACCTGGGCACCGTGGTGCCGTCCATCGCCGGCCCGAAGCGCCCGCAGGACCGCATCCTGCTCAGCGACTCCAAGCGCGCCTTCCGCTCCGACATCGTCAACTACGTCGGCGAGGGCGAGCTGACCGCGCTCGACGAGGCGGGCGAGGAGTCCTTCCCCGCGTCGGATTCGGTCGCCGTGTCCGCCAACGCCGCCGACGACACCTACACCCCGGCCCACTCGGCCGCCAAGGGTGCCAACGGCCGCCCGTCCAAGCCGGTCCAGGTGCGCTCGGCCGAGCGCGGTGACTTCGTCCTCGATCACGGCGCGGTCGTCGTCGCGGGCATCACCTCCTGCACCAACACCTCCAACCCGTCGGTCATGCTGGGCGCCGCCCTGCTCGCCCGCAACGCGGTGGAGAAGGGCCTGTCGTCCAAGCCGTGGGTGAAGACCAACATGGCGCCGGGTTCGCAGGTCGTCTCCGACTACTACGAGAAGGCCGGTCTGTGGCCCTACCTCGAGAAGCTCGGCTTCTACGTCGGTGGCTACGGCTGCACCACCTGCATCGGTAACACCGGCCCGCTGCCCGAGGAGATCTCGGCCGCGATCAACGACAACGACCTCTCGGTCACCGCCGTGCTCTCGGGTAACCGCAACTTCGAGGGTCGTATCTCCCCCGACGTGAAGATGAACTACCTGGCCTCCCCGCCGCTGGTCATCGCCTACGCGCTCGCGGGCACCATGGACTTCGACTTCGAGACCGACGCGCTCGGCCAGGACACCGAGGGCAACGACGTCTTCCTGAAGGACATCTGGCCCTCGGCCCAGGAGATCGACGACACCATCAAGTCCTCGATCAACCAGGACATGTTCCGCAACTCCTACTCCACCGTCTTCGACGGTGACGAGCGCTGGCAGGGCCTGGCCACCCCGGAGGGCGACACCTTCGCGTGGGACGAGAAGTCGACCTACGTCCGCAAGGCGCCGTACTTCGACGGCATGTCGATGGACCCGAGCCCCGTCACCGACATCACCGGCGCGCGCGTGCTGGCGCTGCTGGGCGACTCGGTCACCACCGACCACATCTCCCCGGCAGGCCCGATCAAGCCCGGCACCCCCGCCGCGCAGTACCTCGACGCCAACGGTGTGGCCCGCAAGGACTACAACTCGCTGGGCTCGCGTCGCGGTAACCACGAGGTGATGATCCGCGGCACCTTCGCCAACATCCGGCTGCGCAACCAGCTGCTCGACGACGTCTCGGGTGGTTACACCCGCGACTTCACCCAGGACGGTGGCCCGCAGGCGTTCATCTACGACGCCTCGCAGAACTACCAGGCCGCGGGCATCCCGCTGGTCGTGCTGGGCGGCAAGGAATACGGTTCGGGTTCCTCGCGTGACTGGGCCGCGAAAGGCACCAGCCTGCTGGGCGTCAAGGCCGTCATCACCGAGTCGTTCGAGCGCATCCACCGCTCCAACCTCATCGGCATGGGCGTGGTGCCGCTGCAGTTCCCGCAGGGCGAGTCGGCCGCGTCGCTGGGCCTGACCGGCACCGAGACCTTCGACATCGAGGGCATCACCGCCCTCAACGAGGGTGTCACCCCGAAGACCGTCAAGGTCACCGCCACCGCCGAGGACGGCAAGAAGACCGTCTTCGACGCGGTCGTCCGCATCGACACCCCCGGTGAGGCCGACTACTACCGCAACGGCGGCATCCTGCAGTACGTCCTGCGCAATATGATCCGCGGGTAATCACCCCGGAGTCCGGTGGTGCAGTATCGAATGATGCTGTGCCACACGGGCATCCGCACCTGGATGCCCACCTCGCGACAGCCCCCGTCTCGGAATTCCGGGGCGGGGGCCCGTGTATTCCCCGTTGGAGGACTCATGCCCAAGGTCAGCGACGACCACCTCGCCGCCCGCCGCAGCCAGATCCTCGACGGCGCACGGCGCTGCTTCGCCGAATACGGCTACGACGGCGCCACCGTGCGCCGTCTGGAGGAGGCCATCGGCCTCTCGCGCGGCGCCATCTTCCACCACTTCCGCGACAAGGACGCGCTGTTCTTCGCCCTGGCCAAGGACGACGCCGAACGCATGGCCGAGGTCGCGGCCAATCAGGGCATCGTGCAGGTCATGCGGGACATGCTCGCCCGCCCCGAGGAATTCAACTGGCTCGGCACGCGGCTCGAGATCGCCCGTCGCGTGCGCACCGACCCCGATTTCCGGGCGGGCTGGACCCAGCGCTCGGCCGAACTGACCGCCGCCACCCTGGCCCGCCTGGAACGCCGCAAGGCCGCGGGCGCGCTGCGCGACGACGTGCCCACCGATGTGTTGCTCGGCTACCTGGATCTGGTCCTGGACGGCCTGATCGCGCGCATCGCCTCCGGCCACACCGACGACAATCTCTCCGCCGTGCTGGACCTGGTCGAGGCCTCGGTCCGCCGCCGCGACTGAGAACCGCACCGCCGCAACCCTTCCGGTTAGGGTGAGGGGTGTCGGTCAGCCGCGAATTCGTCCTCGATCTCACCCGTCGAGCCGCCCGTGATCTGGGCATGCGCACCTACTGGACCTCCGGAATTCTGCTGCTGGCCCTGGTGCAGGCGTGCCGTCGTGACGCGCTGAGCCTGCCCGCCGCGGACCGTCACGACGCGCGCCGTGGCGCACTGGCCGAGGAACTCGGCGAACTCCGTGACATGGTGTGGCGCGCGGGGATCGATCCCGATCGGGCCGCCGAGACGGCCGCGGCGACCTGGCGGGCCGACCACTCCGCACCGTGCCACGAGGACGAACCGCGCCTGCGCCCGCACACGCAGGCCACCCTGGTCCTGGGCCGCATGCACGAGCGCGCCGCGGCCGATCCCCGCGCCACGGCCGGCTACGGCGCGCCCGATCCCCGTGCCGTCCACCTGTTCCTGGGTCTGCTCGACCATCCCGACGGCGCCGTCGGCACGTTCCTGCGCGAGCTCGGCACCGATGTCGTCGCCGCCAGGGAGGCGGCGGCGGTGCCGGGTGACGAGTGGGCGCTGGGCGAGGTGGTCGACGAGCGCTACGAGGTCACCGCGATCATCACCGCGGGCGGCATGGGTGTGGTCTACCGGGTCCACCACCGTGATTGGGGCGTCGATCTCGCGGTGAAGGCACCGCGCGCGGAGCATTTCGCCGACCCGTCGGTGCTGCCGATGTTCGAGGCCGAGGCGCGCGCCTGGCTCGAACTCGGCGAGCACCCGAATGTCGTGGCCTGCCGCTATGTTTCGCGCTATCGCGGGTTGCCGCGGGTGCTGGCCGAGTGGGTGCCCGGCGGCAGTCTCGCCGACGCGATCGAGGACCGCGCGCTCTACGCGCAGGGCAGCGCGACCGCGCTCGCCCGGATTCTCGACATCGCGATCCAGAGCGCGTGGGGGCTCGATCACGTGCACCGGTGCGGTCTCGTGCACCAGGACGTCAAGCCGGGCAATATCCTGCTCGCGCCCGAGCCCGACGGCCGCACGCTCGCAAAGATCACCGATATCGGCCTGGCCAGGGCGTGGACGGTGGGCGCGCCCCGGCAGGTCGAGGCCCTGCGCCGGGCGGTGGATCTGGCCGGGACGGTGGCCGCCGGATACGCCGGGTACACCCCCGCCTTCTGCTCGCCCGAGCAGCACGCCTGGTCCACCGGGACCCGGCAGCTGCTCGACCGGGCCACCGATGTGTGGTCGTGGGCCGCGACGGTCCTGGCGATGTTCCACGGGCACCGCCCCTCGATGCTCGGGACCGAGGCGCCGCGCCTGCTGGACCAGCTCGTCGACGGCACCGGCCCGGCACCACGTCCCGCACCGGATGTCCCCCCGCTGGCACCGGAGATCGCCGAGGTGCTCGCACAGTGCCTGCGGCCCTACGCCTATCGGCCGCACGACATGAACGCCGTCGCCGACCGGCTGATCGCCGCCCACCGCAGGCTCTTCGGTGCGGACTATCCGCGCGGGCGCCCGGCCGCGCCCGCACGGCGCCCGGTCGAGGCCGTGGTCAACGAGGCGCTGTCGTGGCTGGAGCTCGGTGAGCTCGGTACCGCCCGCGCGCTGCTGAGCGCCGCGGTCGAGCAGGACCCCACCCACCCCTACGCGGTCTACCATCGCCTCCGGCTGGACTGGAGGACCGGCGCGATCACCGACCTCGAGATGCGGGCGGGTGTGCTGGACGCGCAGCGCTCGGACCCGCTCGACCCGGTGTACGAGCTGTTCCTCGGCGCGGTCGCGCTGGAACGGTGTGACGGCGGCGGGTCGCGCAGGCACCTCGACCTGCTCCCCTGGCAGCTGCCCCACGATCCGATGGCCCAGCGCCTGCTGACCACGGCCCATCACCGCCAGGTCCACGGCACCGCGTCCACCGAACGGTTCGGCGCACCCATCGGGCGCCTCGACGCCGACGGAGGGGTCCACCTTCTCGCGGACGCACCCGCGACACCACCGCGTTCCGCCGCCGATCCGGCATCGCCGATCGTCGCGACCGGTACCGACGGCGCGCTGGCCGTGGTCGGCACGGCTACGGGCGCGGTGTTCCTCGCGGAGGTGTCCACCGGCCGGGTTCTGCGCACCCTGGTCACCGGGGGCCCGCCGGTGACCCACGCCGTCCTGGCCGACCGGGACACGAAGGTCGTGGTCGCGACACAGGACGGCACGGTGCGAACCTTTTACGTCTCCCGGCGCGTCGAGGCACCCCTGCTGCTGCCACCGCCGGGGTGGCGGCACCGGCAACGCGCCGTGCGCGCTGCCGTGGACCTGACCCGGCAGCTCTTCGCCGCCGGGAAACTGCCCGAGGCACGCGCCTGCCTGCGCGCGGCCGACCAGCTGCCGACCGCGCAGCGCCACCCCGCGCTGGTCCGGTTGCGGCGCGAGGTCCTCGGCCACCGGCGCGGGGAATTCCGGACGCTGTGGCCCCGGCCGCTGGGCATCCGGTCGTGCGAACGGATCCGCCTCGCCGCCGACGGCACCCGGGTCGCGGTGCTCGCTCCCCGGGACTTCGACGGGGTCACCACCCCGGGCTGGTGGTGGATCGACACCATCACCCGGGAGACGACCCCGGCCGACGGGCCGCCTGCCGTCCCGGCGGCCCTGCTGCCCGACGGGTCCCGGCTCGAGGTCGACCCGAACGGTCAGCTGATCAGGACGACAGTGGACGGGCGATCACACCCGGCCGGCGTGGAAGGCGTGGACCGGGTGCAGGTCAGCGCGGACGGGCGCACCGCCTTGCTCACCGGACGCGACGGCTCCCAGCGCGTCTGGTATCCGGACCAGGAGCGGACCGGTGCGGCCCTGCCACCCGGTCCGGTCGCCGCGGCCGCGCTCGCGGCGGATGGCACCTTCGCACTCGTGTACCGCAGCGGACTGACACTGTTCGACCTGTCCACCGGCGAACTGTCCGACGACACCTACCGTTCCCTCACCGGCCTGGCCGAGATCCAGCTGTCCGCCGACGGCCGCACCGCGATCACCCGGGAACCCACCGCGGTCACCGTCTGGGAGCTGCTCTGGGACTGATCCGCCGTCGGCGCGATCAGGTTTCCCACTCCCGCAGGAGTTCTCGTGCGATGCGGTCCAGGGCCGCGCGGTCGGCGGGGGCCAGGACCGACAGCATGGCCGTCTCGTTCTCGGTGTGCGCCACCACGACGGTGTCGACCAGGTCCCGGCCCGCCTCGGTGAGTGCCACGCGCACGGCCCGGCGATCGACCCGGTCGGCGATCCGGCGCACCAGCCCGGCGGTCTCGAGCCGGTCGATCCGGCCGGTCATCCCGGCGCGCGAGAGCATCAGCGTGTCGGCGAGCACCGAGGGGTTGAGCTCGAACGGCGCGCCCGAACGGCGCAGTGCCGCGAGCACATCGAACTCGCCGCGCTGCAGGCCGTGGTCGGCGAACACGGCTTCGATGCGCGCGGTCGCCACCGTGAGCAACCGGCCCAGCCTGCCGAACACCGCCATCGCGTCCAGGTCGAGTTCGGGCCGCTCGCGCCGCCACTGCGCGACGATCGCGTCCACCACATCCGGGTTCGGTTCATCCATGGACAAGATTCTATTCGACGGGATATAGTTCGGTAGCGAATTATAAACCGACGAACGGAATGGTCATGACGAACACCCGCGAGATCGCCCTCTGCCTGCCCGAGGACGCCGAGACCCTCGGCACCGAGTCCGTCCGGATGCGCCTGCTCACCGACGCCAACGCCAGCGACGGCGCCGTGAGCACCCTGGAGGTCACCATGACCCAGGGCGCCGACGGCGCCGCACCGCACTTCCACACCCGCTCCGACGAGCTGTTCTACGTCGCCGACGGGGAACTGCAGGTCATGGCGGGCGACCGGATCCTCACCGTCGGGGCGGGCGGTTCGCTGGTCGTTCCCCGGCACATGCCGCACGCCTTCGGCGCCACCCCCGACAGCGGCGCGCGCATCCTCATCGCGCTGATGCCGGGCGTGCAGCGCTTCGAGTACTTCCGCCTGCTCGACCGGCTGCTGCGCGGCGAGGCGGGTCACGACGAATTCGTCGCCGCCCAGGAGGAATTCGACAACCACTTCGTCGACGCGCCCGCCTGGTGGGCCGAGCGCAACGCCCAGCGCCGCTGATCATGCGACCACCGGCCACGATGTGTCCGAGATTGCACCGGAATCGGGAACATCGGCGGCGAAGCCGTCGGTTGTACACCGTATGACGTTCTCCGTACCGGTCCTCGTCCGCGGCTACGAGCTCGACACCCAGGGCCACCTCAACCACGCCGTCTACCACCAGTACGGCGAACACGCCCGCTGGGAGCTGCTGCGCGCGGCGGGCATCCCCCAGGACAAATTCCTGGCCAGCGGCATCGGCGCGGTGGTCCTCGAATCGACCATCAAGTACAAGCGTGAGCTGCGTGGTGGCGACGAGGTCACCGTGAGCTGCGCGGCCGAGTGGCGCGAGGGCGAGAAGGTCTTCCGCTTCCACCACCGCATCGTCAAGCTCGACGGCACCGTCGCCGCGGAGATCACCGTGGTGGCAGGCGCGATGGATCTCACCACCCGCAAGCTCGTCCCGAATCCGGGACAGCACTTCCGCAACCTCGCCGAGCACCCCGAGCTGCTCGGGCTCTGAACTGCGCCGACGGCGCGACGGGAATCGCTACCGGGCAATTGCCCGGCGACTCCCGTCGCGCCGTCGCCGTTTTCATTAGCTGATCAATTGCCGGATCGACAGGCGGGCGACCGCCCCGGTTGTCCGAAATTCTCTCCCCGCAAGGGGATCACGCGCCGCTCGGCGGTTTGCCCGGCGCCCCGCAAATCTGGCGAACCGGCTCGGTGGCGGTCACGTTCGCGCTATGATCCGAAGCACCTTCGGGGGTTCTGGCAAATTGTGAGCAGACGACAAGATCGGAGTGACCATCCATGACCGACGCCGTCCACCCGCCCGCTGCCGCGTCGCCCCGGGACCGGGGCCCCGCCCTGCGCGGAGTGCTGGTGGCCGAGTCCGAGCGCGACATCTCCGTCCGGGTCGAGGGAGGTACCTGGACCTTCGATCGCCGGGATGTCCTGCGGCTCATCGAGGATCGCGCCGAGGCGGGCGCCCGGGAGGTGCGCGTCGACATCCGGCCCGGCGCCACCGCCGACTTCACCCGCCGGATGCGCGTGGAACTCGTCGAGCGGCCGATCACCCTGGCCACCGACCCGTCCGAGGCCCTCGGTGACGAGCTGCTGACCCAGGCCACCCGCCGCTGGGCGGGCAAGCTCCGGATCGCCGAACGGGGCGGGACCGCGGGAGCCACGTTCACCTTCCGGGACGGCATCAACTGCGACAGTCTCGACTGAAGCGGCGCGGGCCATGGAACGCGCGACCGATGCCGTGCTCATCGTCTCCGAAACCGACGACCTGCATGCCGACGCGCTCGCGGCCACCCTGCGCGACCAGCACCGGCTCGATCCCCTGCGCCTGGATCTGCGCGACTTCCCCACCGAGACAGGCAGTTTCCGGCTCGACAAGGCGGGCACCAACCGCGCGATGTCGCACGTGCACGGTCTCGACGACGTGCGCGCGGTGTGGTGGCGCAGGCCGCATCCGTGCCGGGTGCCGCGCGGCGTGCGCGCGGCCGACGACGAGTTCCGCCAGGCCGAATGCGACGGATTCCTGCAGGGCATGCTGTGGTCCATCCCGGCCTACTGGGTCAACGATCCGGCGGCCGAACGCACGGCGGCCCGCAAGATCGTGCAACTCGAAACCGCCCAGCGCGCCGGATTCACCATCCCGGAGACGCTGATCACCAACGACCCCGACGAGGCCCGCAGTTTCGTCGAATCCCGGTGCGGCCCCGTGGTGTACAAGCGCACCGGGACCGGGCGCGGGGAGTTCTCCGAGACCAGGATCATCACCCGCCCCGAACTGAAACGGCTCACCTCGATCCGGTCGACACCGACCACCTTCCAGGAATACCTGGAGGCCGAGGCGGATCTGCGCGTGGTGTGGGTCGACGGTGTCGAGTGGGCGGTACGCATCGACTCGCAGGCGGGTGTCGGCCGGGTCGACTCCCGGCTCGACACCTCGGTCGCCTTCGCGCACGAGCGTCTGCCCGCCGCGATCAGCAAGTCCCTCGCGACGCTGATGGGCGCGCTCGGGCTGAGCTTCGGCGTGGTCGATCTGCGCCTGGGCACCGACGGCGAGTACTACTTCCTCGAGGTCAACCCGCAGGGACAGTTCGCCTACCTGGAGATCAAGACCGGGCTGCCCCTGTTCGCCAGCCTCGCGAACCTGCTGGTCCGCGGCGACGGGGCCGTGCCCGGGTGGTGACGGCGGCTCAGTCGGCCGGATTCTTGCGGCGATTGGCGCCGCCGCGCCCGCGCAGTTCGACGTGTGACTCGACCAGCACATTGTGAATGAAGCCGTACGAGCGGCCGGTGGCCCTGGCCAGGGAACGGATGCTCGCTCCCGCCTCGTACTGCTTCTTCAGCTGGGACTGCAACCGGTCACGGGACTTGCCCGTCACCCGGGTGCCCTTTCCCAGCGCGGCCTTGCCGATGGTCTTTCCCTTGGCCGACCTTGCGGCCTGTCTCGCACTGTCGCTCATGGCTTCCTCCGAGTCGCCGAGCAGCTCATTCCAGGCTAGACACTCCGCTCTCGGTGATCAACGAAAACAGTGATGAAACTCACCCGACGCCCGCGAGTTCCGTCGCGACACAGCGTTTCACGCAAGAAACGCCGCCCGCTGCGGGCCCTGACGGATCAGGCGAGGTCGATCAGCTCCGCGTACTCGTTGGACCAGTGGTCCTCGGTGCCGTCGGGCAGCAGGATCACGCGCTCGGGGTTGAGGGCCTCGGCGGCGCCCGGGTCGTGGGTCACCAGCACGACCGCGCCCGCGTAGGTGCGCAGCGCCTCGAGCACCTGCTCGCGCGAGATCGGGTCGAGGTTGTTGGTGGGCTCGTCGAGCAGCAGCACATTGGCCGCCGAGGAGACCAGACCGGCCAGCGCCAGGCGGGTCTTCTCACCACCGGACAGGGTGCCCGCGGGCTGCTCGAGCTGCGGGCCGGAGAACATGAACGCGCCCAGCAGACTGCGCAGCTCCTGCTCGCCGGCGTCCGGGGAGGCGTGGCGGATGTTCTCCCACACCGTGGCGGCGTCGTCGAGGGTGTCGTGCTCCTGGGCGAAATAGCCGACCTTGAGGCCGCGGCCCTGCTCGACGCCGCCCGAGGTGGGTGTCTCGACACCCGCGAGCAGCTTGAGCATGGTGGTCTTACCCGCGCCGTTGAGGCCGAGCACCACCACGCGGCTGCCCTTGTCGACGGCGAAGTTCACGCCGGTGAAGATCTCGAGCGACCCGTAGAGCTTGGTCAGGTTCTTGACCATGAGCGGGGTCTTGCTGCACGGCGCGGGCTCGGGGAAACGGATGCGGGCCACCTTGTCGGCCACGCGCACGTCGTCGAGCTCCGACATCAGCCGTTCGGCGCGCCGCACCATCTGGTGGGCCGCAGCGGCTTTGGTGGCCTTGGCACCGAGCTTGGCGGCCTGCTGACGCAGCGCGCTCGCCTTCTTCTCGGCGTTGGCGCGCTCGCGCACCCGGCGCTGCTCGTCGGTGGCGCGGGCGTCGAGGTATTTCTTCCAGCCCATGTTGTAGACGTCGGGCTCACCGCGCACGGCGTCGAGGAACCACACTTTGTTGACCACGGCCTCGAGCAGTTCCACATCGTGGCTGATCACGATCAGGCCGCCGTCGTGGTTCTGCAGGAAGCCGCGCAGCCAGGTGATGGAGTCGGCGTCGAGGTGGTTGGTGGGCTCGTCGAGCAGCAGGATGCGGTCGGAGCGGCCACCGCTGCCGTCGGAGGCGGAGAACAGGATGCGCGCGAGCTCGATGCGGCGGCGCTGACCACCGGAGAGAGTGCGCAGCTGCTGGCCGAGCACGCGGTCGGGCAGGCCGAGGCTGTGGCAGATGCGGGCGGCCTCGCTCTCGGCGACATAGCCGCCGAGGGAGGAGAACTGGTCCTCGAGGCGGCCGTACTTGCGGATCGCCTTCTCGCGTTCCTTCTCGTCGGCCACCTCGGCCATGAGCGCCTGCTGCTTCTCCATGTCGCGGATCAGCGTGTCCAGGCCGCGCGCGGAGAGCACCCGGTCGCGGGCGATCACATCGAGATCGCCCTCCTTCGGGTCCTGCGGCAGGTAGCCGATGTCGGTGGAGCGGGTGATCTTGCCCGCGTAGGGCTCGCCCTCACCGGCCAGGATGCGCAGCGTGGTGGTCTTGCCCGCGCCGTTGCGGCCGACCAGTCCGATCCGGTCGCCGGACTGCACCCGCAGCGCCGGCCCTGGGGCCGAGAGCAGGGTGCGGACTCCGGCCCGGACCTCCAGGTCGGTCGCCGTGATCACAGAGCTTCTCCTCGTGTCGGAACAGGATGGTCGCCGCGCAGGCCCATGGTGCACCGCCGGCCGCGGCAAGAACCACCTATTTTACCGCCGCGGCGCGACAGGACCGAACCCGGCGCCGCCGGGTGTGAGCGTGGTTACTCTCGTGCCATGACTACCGATCTTCTCGGCCGCACTGCCCTCGTCACCGGCGCCAGCCGCGGCATCGGCCTGGCCACCGCCGCCGAACTGCTGCGCCGCGGCGCGAACGTGCTGATCACCGCCCGCAAACCCGAGCCGCTCGAGGACGCGGCCGTCGAGCTGCGCGCGCTCGGCCACAAGGGCCAGGTGAGCACGCTGGCGGGCAACGCGGGTGACGCGGACGCGCGCGCCGAGGCGGTGGCCCGCGCCGTCGCCGAGTTCGGCTCGCTCGACATCCTGGTCAACAACACCGGCATCAACCCGGTCTACGGCTCGCTCATGGACGCCGACCTGGGCGCGGTCGGCAAGATCTTCGACGTGAACGTCGTCGCGGCGCTGGGCTATGTGCAGCAGGCCTATCGCGCGTGGATGGCCGAGCACGGCGGCGCGGTGGTGAACGTGGCCAGCGTGGCGGGCATCCGGTCCTCGGGCGTGATCTCGGCCTACGGCGCGTCCAAGTCGGCGCTGATCCGGCTCACCGAGGAGCTGGCCTGGCAGCTGGGCCCGAACATCCGCGTCAACGCGGTGGCGCCGGGCGTGGTGAAGACCAAGTTCGCCGACGCGCTGTTCTCCGCCGACGAGGAGCGCGCCGCGAGCGCCTACCCGCTCAAGCGCCTGGGCGCCCCCGAGGACGTGGCCCGGCTGATCGCCTTCCTGGTCTCCGACGAGGCGGCCTGGATCACCGGCGACTGTGTGCGCGTCGACGGCGGCCTGCTCGCCACCGGCGGCATCTGACCCCGCGATCGACGAGGGGCGGCACCGACTCCACAGTCGCTGCCGCCCCTCGTCGTCCGGTGACCGGTCAGTCCGCGGTCTCCCGGGAACCGGCGGCGGGAGTGAGTTCGGCCTCGGCCCTGGCGGCTTCGGCGCGCGCCTCCTCGGCACGGGCCAGCGGATCGACCACGACGATCTCCTCGGCCCTGCCCGTCACCCCGAGCGGGTCACGGACCGGGATGTCCTGGCGCAGCGCCCGGCCGCCCTCGTCCAGGCCGACGCGGTCGTGCAGGCGGCGCAGGAATTCCGGCGCGTACCAGTTGGCGTCACCGAGCAGCTTCATCGCGGCGGGCAGCAGGAAGCCACGCACCAGGGTGGCGTCGACGATGACCGCGAGCGGCAGGCCGATGCCGAAGGCCTTCATGAAGGTGATGTCGGAGGCCAGGAAGCCCAGGAACACCAGCGAGATCAGGATGGCGGCGGCGGTGACGATGCGGCCGATCCGTTCCAGCCCCAGCGCCACCGCGGTCTCGTTCTTGCCGGTGCGGTCGTATTCCTCGCGGATGCGCGAGAGCAGGAACACCTGGTAGTCCATCGCCAGACCGAAGGCCGCGGCGAACAGCATCACCGGCACCGTGGCCGACAGGTCACCGGTGACGGTGAAGCCCAGCAGCCCCGACAGGTGCCCGTCCTGGAAGATCCAGACCAGCGCACCGAAGGTCGCGGTGAGGCTGAGCGCGCTCAGGATCACCGCCAGCACGGGCAGCACCACGCTGCCGGTGAGCAGGAACAGCACGATCAGCATCAGCACGATCACGAAGCCCAGCGCCCACGGCAGCGCGTCCTCGATGGCGGCGATGGAGTCGACATTGGCCGCGGCCACGCCGCCGACCAGCAGCTCGCTCGGCACCGGCACCGCGCGCACCTGCTCGACCAGCGCGGCCAGGGCGTGCGAATCGGTGGTGGCGGGCACGATCGACAGGTACGCGGCGCGCTCGGCGCGGAAGCGGGCGTTGGCCGCGGTCGGCTCGGCCAGCAGGCCGCCCTGGGCGTAGCTGCCGGTGGCGGTGTCGACGCGGCGCACGTCGTCGAGGTCGGAGAGTTCGCGCGCGATCGCGTCCAGGCCGTCGGCGCTGTAGGCGCTCTCGGGCAGCACCGCGACCAGGGTGTTCTGGTCGCTCTCACTGAAATCGCGGTGGATGATCTCGGTGACCTGCCGGGAGTTCATCGACTCCGGCAGCGTCCGCTCGTCGGGGAAGCCGAGTTTCACCCCGAGGAACGGGGCACCCAGCAGCAGCAGGAACGCGGCAACGGCCAGGCCGATCGGCAGCGGCCTGCGCATCACGGCGGTGGCCAGCTTGTGCCAGGCGCCCTCACCGGGTGCCGGGCGCGGGGCCCGCAGGAACCACCAGCCGAGCTGGCCCTTGTCGACGCGGCTGCCCAGCAGCAGGAGGGTGGCGGGCAGCACGGTCAGCGCCACCAGCGCGGCCAGCGCGGCGACGGCGATGCCCGCGTAACCCATCGACCGGATCGCCAGCAGCGGGAAGAACAGCAGCCCGGCCAGGGCGACCGCGACGGTGAGCGCGGAGAAGGCGACGGTGCGGCCCGCGGTGCGCATGGTCGTGGCCACCGCACCGGCCGGACCGCGACCGGCGGCCAGCTCGTCGCGGAACCGGTTGACGATCAGCAGGCTGTAGTCGATGGCCAGACCGAGCCCGAGCAGGGTCGCCACATTGGTGGCGGTGACCGAGAGGGGGATGAACAGCGTCAGCAACCACAGCGTGCCCATGGTCAGCACCACGGTGACGACGGCGACCAGCAGCGGCAGACTCGCGGCGACCAGTCCGCCGAACACGAACAGCAGCGCGATCATGGTGAGCGGGAAGGCGATCGCCTCGCCGCGGGCGATATCGGTCTTGCTCTGCAGCACGGTCTCGTGCATGAGCATGGCGAAGCCGCCGACCCGCACCTGCAGCGGACCGTCCAGCCTGCTGAGATCGTTGGTGATGCCGGTGACGGTGTCGTCGATCTCGCGTTCGGTGCCGAGCACGCTGGCGACGATCAGGCCCTGTTTGCCGTCGACGCTGCGCAGCGCGGGCTGGTGGGTGGTCCAGTAGGACACCACGTCGGTGACCCCGCCGCGCTCGTGCAGGTTGGCGACCAATGCCGTTGCCGCGGAGACGGTTTCGGGATCGTCGACGGAGGATTCGGTCTGCACCAGCAGCACCAGGTTCGGCGAGCCCTGCCCGAATTCCTCGCGCAGGACGGTGAGCGCCCGGCTGGATTCGCTGCCGGGGTCGGTGTAGCCGCCGCCGTCCACCCGGTCGAACAGGGTGGCGCTGAGTGCGCCGAGCACCAGCGCGAGCACCGCGAATACGCCGAGCACCCAGCGGCTGCGCCGCTCGGTGAATTCGAACACCGGATCGTCTCCCTCACTCGTCACCCGCTGTCGCGGCACGCACCCGCCCGCATCCGATCCCGTTGCCGGGGCGGCGTGTTCGCTCGAGGATGGTAGCAACTCCCGGGCGTTCCCGCGGCCGCTCAGGACAGCCGCCCGACCCCCTCCTGGGCTACCGCCCAGTTAGCCCGAGGACCGAGGTGACGACGGTGCGGCGCAGGCGCGGCGGCACCGCCGCGAACACGCCCCGCATGGCGGCCGTGAGACCCGGCAGATCGGTGCCCGACAGGTAGGCGTGCTGCCGGTCGGCGGGCAGGCCGAAGAACACCTCGAAGAACACCGGGACCTCGGCCGGGGGCAGCGCGAGCAGGGCCCGCAGACCGGCCCGGCGCAGGGCGAGGACCGCGCGGGCCTCGGCCGTCCACAGCGGGTGCCCGGCGGCGACGGTGTCGGCGGCGGACAGCGCGGCGGCGACGCTGTACCCGGTGGCGGGATGGGTGAGGGCGCCCGCCGCACCGAAGCGACCGCCGCCGGGCCTGCCGCCCTGCACGGGGAAACGCACCCGCTCCACGGGTTCTGTTCCGGTGCGGACGACCCCCCGGGCGCGCAACCGGTGTTCGAGCCGGACGCGCAGGACCTCCGGGGTGAGGGCCGGGCGGCCCGCCAGGCAGGTCTCCTCGAGCAGCATCGTGTCCGGGCCGAGCGGCACGGCGTAGAGGAACGACGGGGGCTCGTCCGGCCCGGTGCCGTTGTCGCGGCGCCAGTCCATGAACAGCACCGGCTGGCCGGGATCGAGCACGGCCCGGTCCACGACCACGCCGTAGGCGGTCTGCTCGGCCCGGCCGGGCGCGCGGGCCAGACCGCGCGCGTCGACCACCCGCCCCCGCAAGCGCAGGCCGGACGCGGTGGTGACGGTCTCCTCCCCCACCTCGACGGCGGGCTCGGCGAGCACGTGTGCGCCGTCCAGCGTCAGCGAGCTCTGCAAGGCCGGGGTGTCGAGCACCTGGTACCGGCGCTGGATTCGGTGCTCGCGCACTGCCCAGGCGGTCGGCGCGTCGACCGTCGCCGCGATCGCCCCGGGGTCGAGCCAGCCGGGGAGTTCGTCGGCCCAGGCGGCGTAGGTGGGTGTCCAGACCCGGTCCGGATGCGGATCGATCACCGTCACCGACCGGCCCGCGGCCAGCGCGCGGTGGGCGACGGCCCGGCCCGCGGGGCCGAGTCCGCAGACGATCAGGTCGGCGTGCACCCGACGATTGGATCAGACGACACGAATTCCAGCACCGTCGGATCACGGCCGGGCACCATTTCGGTGCCGCGTGCTCGACCGTTGCCGGTAACTCGGTAATGATGGGGTGCATGAGATCGATCTGGAAGGGCTCGATCGCATTCGGGCTGGTCAATGTCCCGGTCAAGGTCTACACCGCGACCGAGGACCATGACATCCGGTTCCATCAGGTCCACGCCAAGGACGGCGGACGGATCAAATACGACCGTGTCTGCCAGGTGTGCGGCAAATCCGTGCAGTACGCCGATATCGACAAGGCCTATGTCGCGCCCGACGGCGAACAGGTCGTGCTCACCGACGCCGATTTCGCGACACTGCCCGCCGCCGAGAAACACGAGATCCCGGTACTGGAATTCGTGCCCTCCGACCAGATCGACCCGGTCCTGTTCGACAAGAGCTACTACCTCGAGCCGGATTCCACGACACCGAAGGCCTATCAACTGCTGGCGGCGACGCTGGAACGCATCGACAAGACCGCGCTGGTGCATTTCACCCTGCGCCAGAAGACCCGGCTCGCGGCGCTGCGCGTGCGCGACGGCATCCTCGTCCTGCAGACGCTGCTGTGGCCCGACGAGGTGCGCGCGGTCGATTTCCCGGCTCTCGACGAGGCGCCCGCGCCCCGCCCGCAGGAATTGAAGATGGCCGAGACTCTGGTCGAATCCATGTCGGGGGATTTCGATCCCGGCGAATACACCGACGAATACCAGATCGAGTTGCAGAAACTCCTCGACGACGCCATTGCCAGCGGTTCGGGCAAGGTCGACACTTCCGCCGCCACCGAATCGGCCGAACAACCCGACGCCGAGGTCGTCGATCTGGTCGCGGCTCTGCAGCGCAGTCTGGAGGCGGGCGGGCGCCGGGACAGCGAATCGGCGGCCCCGAAGAAATCCCCCGCGAAGAAGACCGCGAAAAAGGCCGCCGCCAAGAAGAGCACGGCCACGAAAGCCACGCCGCGCAAGTCGACGGCGACCCGCAAGGGCGCCTAGGTAGGGCACACTGGCGCTCATGGACACCGCGATCGCTGTCGTTGCGATGGGATTGGGACATCTGCGTCAAGTCCTCGATCTGGGCCACCAGGTCTTCGACACCACCACCAAGCCGTACACGTCGTGGTCGCTGACGGCGGTCGCCGAGCATCTGGACAGCCCCGACAACGCCTGCTGGGTCGCGCTGGACTCCGATCGGGTGGTCGGTTTCGTGCTCGGCTCGATGGAATTCGAGCACCGCAACGACTGGGGCTATCTGGAGTGGATCGCGGTCGCGCCGGACATGCAGGGCCACGGCATCGCCCGCAGGCTGGTGGACGTGTGCTCCACGGCGCTGTTCGCGCGCGGCGCCAAGCACATCGTCACCGATGTCGAGGACCGCAACAGCGCCTCGGCCGCCCTGATGACCAGCAGCGGTTTCGTGCCCGCCGCGACCGTCACGCTGCTGGTGCGCGCCAACCCGCGCAACGCGGGCGAGGACGCCGACCCCACCGTGCCGCCCATGCCCGCCACCACCCGGCGCGATCTGGCCCGGCGCGGTCGGCTGGCGGTGGAGCATCCCCGCCGCTGACCGCAAACTAGACGCCCGTCCAGCTTTTGGTGAGTGTTTCGTTCGTCCCGAATCAAACCCTGGCCGCGGGGAGCCCGGCCGGTTTCGATAGCCGGGTTCACCTTCGGCGAGTTTTCGGGAGTACAAGTGAAATTCCGGCGGGCACTGGCGATCCCGGTCCTGGTAGCGACCGCGGCCCTCACCCTCACCGCGTGCGGCTCCGACGACGCCGAATCGGGCACGGTGGTCCGCATCGGCACCACCGACCGGGACAAGGCCTGGGACGTGTTCGAGCAGAAGGCCACCGAACAGGGCATCACACTGAAGATCACCAACTTCTCCGACTACCAGCAGCCCAACGCGGCACTGGCGCAGAAGCAGATCGACGTCAACCTGTTCCAGCATCTGCAGTTCCTCGGCCAGTACAACGTGGCCAGTTCCGACACCCTCACCCCGATCGGTTCGACCTACATCGTGCCGCTGGGCCTGTACTCCAAGAAGCACAAGGCCCTGGCCGACATCCCCGCCGGCGGTGAGATCGCGATCCCCAACGATCCGACCAACCAGGCCCGCGCGCTGTTCGTGCTGCAGGCGGCCGGGCTGCTGAAGCTCACCGGCACCTCGGCCCAGCCGACCCCGGCCGATATCGACAAGGGCGCCTCCAAGGTGCGGGTGACCCCGGTCGACGCCGCCCAGACCGCGCTCTCGCTGGCCTCGGTCGACGGGTCGATCATCAACAACACCTTCCTCGAGCGCTCCGGTATCGACCCGCATTCGGCGCTCTACCAGGACGATCCGAAGAGCCCGGGCGCCGAGCCCTACATCAATGTGATCGTCACCCGCGCCGAGGACAAGACCAACCCGACGTATCTGAAGCTCGTCGAGATCTGGAAGGACCCGGCCGTGGCCGCCGCGCACGCCGAGGTCACCGGGAACACCGCGGTCGACGTGACCCGTCCGCCTGCGGAGCTGGAATCGATTCTCGACCGGGTGCAGCAGGGCATCCGCGCGAACAAGTGAGCGCGGCCGCCGTCGAGTTCCGCGCCGTCACCAAGGTCTTCGGCACGGGCGCCCAGCGGCACACCGCGCTCGACGGTATCGACCTGCGGATCGAACCGGGCGAGATCTTCGGGGTGATCGGCTATTCCGGGGCGGGCAAATCCACCCTGGTGCGCCTGATCAACGCGCTGGAGAAGCCGACCTCGGGCACCATCACCCTCTCCGGCACCCCCATCACCGGGGTGCCGGAGTCGGCGGTGCGCAGGCTGCGCCGCGATATCGGCATGGTGTTCCAGCAGTTCAACCTGTTCCGCTCGCGCACGGCCGCGGGCAATATCGAGTACCCGCTGAAGGTCGCGGGCTGGAAGCGGGCCGAGCGCAAGGCCCGCGTGGCCGAACTGCTCGAGTTCGTGGGACTCACCGACAAGGCGCGCGCCTATCCCGATCAGCTCTCCGGCGGACAGAAGCAGCGGGTCGGGATCGCCCGCGCGCTGGCGACCTCGCCCTCGCTGCTGCTCGCCGACGAGGCCACCTCGGCCCTGGACCCGGAGACCACCGGCGAGGTGCTGCGGCTGCTGCGCAAGATCAACACCGAACTCGGGGTGACCATCGTGGTGATCACCCACGAGATGGATGTGCTGCGCGCGGTCGCCGACCGGGTGGCGGTGCTCGCCGAGGGCCGCATCGTCGAACTGGCGTCCACCTTCGACGTGTTCGCGGCCCCGCAGGCCGCGCCGACCCGCTCGTTCGTGGCCACGGTCCTGCACAACCGGCCCGACGCGGCCGAGCTGGATCGGCTGCGCGCCCTGCACGGCGGCCGCCTGGTCACCGTCGATGTCGACGACCACTCCGGTGTCGGCGCGGCGCTGGCCACCGCGAGCGCGGCCGGGGTGCGGTTCGAGATCGTCTACGGCGGCGTGAGCACCCTGCAGGACAGGACCTTCGGCAGCATCACCCTGTCGCTGCACGGGCCGGACGACGCGGTGGACCGCGTCGTGGCCGACCTCGAGCGGAAGGCGGGCTGATGGACACCGACTGGACCAAACTGCGGCCGATCCTGTTCGAATCGATCGGCACCACCATCTATCTGGTCGGGGTGACCTTCGTGGTCGCGGGCGTGATCGGCCTGGTGCTGGGCACCGCGCTCTACACCACCCGCAAGGGCGGGCTGCTCGCCAACACGCCGATCCATCTGGTGCTCAATGTGCTGGTGAACGTGGTGCGCCCGATCCCGTTCATCATCCTGCTCGCCGCGCTGGGCCCGGTGACGCTCGAGGTGGTCGGCACGACCATCGGCGCGGAGGCGGCGCTGTTCGTGATGATCGTGGCCGCCTCGTTCGGCATCGCCCGGATCGTGGAGCAGAACCTGGTGACGGTGGACCCGGGCGTCATCGAGGCGGCGCGGGCGGTGGGGGCCGGGCCGCTGCGGATCATCCTCACCCTGCTGATCCCGGAAGCTCTCGGGCCGCTGATCCTCGGCTACACCTTCGTGGTGATCTCGATCGTGGACATCTCCGCGATGGCGGGCACCATCGGCGGTGGCGGGCTCGGCGATTTCGCGATCGTCTACGGCTATCAGCGATTCCAGTGGGAGGTGACGCTGGTCGCGGTGCTGATCATCATCGCCGGGGTGCAGGCGGTGCAGTTCTTCGGCAACTGGCTGGCGCGGCGGGTCCTGCGCCGCTGACACGAAGGGGCACGCACCGCGACGGTGCGTGCCCCTTGCCCCGCGTCGATCAGACGTTGGCCGTGCAGGCCGACAGGATGACGCCCGCCGCGCGCGGCGAGGCCGAACCCGGGTCCGGGAACGGCGGGGCGCTGAAGCCCAGCACGTCCACCGCGGCACGCTCGGCGGCGCCCAGGGTGTAGTCCCAGGCCCAGCCGAAGCGGTAGTCCGCGCCCTGGGCGACAGCGCCACAGGCATTGCGGAACTCGACGACGATCTGGCAGTCCCACACACCGCATTCGGCCAGGGCGGCACCGCGCGCGGCTTCCCAGCTGCCGTAGTTGACCGCCGAGGCGACCACGGCTTCCTGCGGCGACAGCGCCAGCGCGCCGTAGAGGTCACCGGCGGCGGCCCGGAAGCCACCGTCGCGCGAGACCGCGGTGTAGCCGGGCGCCTCGGCGATGGCCACACCGCTCTCGGCCGCGGCGGCCGGACCGGCGGTGACCACGGTGAACGCGGCGGCGGCCGACAGCGCGGCCACACCAAGGGCGGATTTGCCCACAACTGACATCAGAGAATCTCCCCATCGAAATGTCGGCTTCGCGGTCGAAGCCGGACCCATCATGAACCGCCACCGGCTACCTCGGGAAATAGCTTTCCCGCATCGCCCGGCGACCGTCCGGCGAAATCCGTGCCACCCGGACTCGTCCCGGGCACCAGCGGATTTCGTACTTTCCGACGCCCGATTCCTCCCGAACTGTGCGTCCGCCACAGACTAGCAATCCGCACCGACAGGTTTCGCGCCGCCGAAACCGTGTTCCCGCACCGGCGTTCACCCCCGCCCCGCCAGCTCCTCCCTGGCCCGCATCAACGCGAAACCCAGCAGATTCAGCCCCCGCCACGACGCCGGGTCCGTCACCCGCGGATCCCCGGCCGTCATCCCGATCCCCCAGATCCGTTCCCGCGGACTGGCTTCCACCAGCACCCGCTCCCCCGTCCCGAGCAGATACTCCCGCAACCGCTCGTCCCCACCGAACTTCGCCACACTCCCCGCCACCACGATCCCGAACCGCGCCTTCTCCCACTCCCCCTCGTCGAACCCCGAAACCTCCCGCCCCAAATTCTTCGCCTCCGCCGGATGCCCCACCCCCAGAACACGATCCGCCGTCACCGAGTCCCCGAACAACATCGCCTTGCGCCACATCATGTAATGCTCCGCCGTAGCGAACTCCACCCCCTCCACCACGAACGCCGCAGGCCACCACTGACTCAAACACCCCGCCCCGATCCCCCCGTCCCGCTGCGCCCGATGCCCCCAGAACGCCAGATACTTCGGCCGAGCCCCACCCTCGATCGCCCGGCACAACTCCCCGACAGACTCGATCATCACGACCCCTCCCAAGTTTTGGTCACACAGACCATACATCCGAGACGGGGACTGCCGCCAATGAATTCACGCCGGACGCAGCATCGCACGCACCGCGCGGAACTCGGGAATGCCGATGACGCAGGCCGCCACCGCGAACACCAGTATCGCGGCCACAGCCCCGGCCGCAGGAGCGGCGAGTCGCTCGGTCGCGGATACGGCGATCGTGAGGCGCGCCGCCACGAGAGCACCCACCCCGGCCACCCCGGCCAGAACAGTCGCCGTGACGACCCGGCCGACAGTGACCGCGACGGTGGAGAACCCGAGCAGCCCGTGCCTGCGCCGCAACATGACATGCCCCGCCACCGCGCCGACCACATAGGCCGCCGAGCCGGCGACACTCAGCATGACGATCACAGCGCGATCCCCGAGCACAGTGGCGGCCAGCACGAGCGTGCCGACCTTGACCGTCACCATGAGGAGGTTGAGCACCGCCGGCGTGCGGGTGTCGTTGTGGGCGTAGAACACCCGCATCTGCAGCATCACCAGCGCGAACGGCGCCAGGCCGAACGCCGAGCACGCGACAGCGGTCCCGATGAGCGCGGCGGAGCCATAGGGAACCTGGAACAGCAGCTCGGCGTAGGTATAGACCGAGACCCCACCGTGGTCGAACGCGATGCGCATCGTGATCACGACCCCGATCTGGCTGATCACCGCATAGACCAGCAGCCAGCCCAGCATCGGGAGACCGGCCCGAACCGGACGCAAGGTATAGGGCAACGGCCGTGCCCACCGCGCCCACCACCACGGTGACGCCGTAGAAGAAGATCTGCGGCAGCAACAGATATGCCAGCCACGTCGCCAGACGCCGCTGCTCGCCATCCGCGCACGATCCGTTGTAGGCGTCGCCGACCGCGGCGGTCCCGAGTACAGCCGCCACCACGAGCGTGCGTGCGAACCCGGTCACGCGGCTGATCACGCCCGCGATCGCGACTGTGCCACCGGACCACTCCGTGAAAACCCAGCCTACGGAGACGCTGCCGGGAGTCGCTGTCACGGAGCTGCGAACACGCCCTGTTCGACGGCTCCGGTCCAGAAGGTGTGGAGGTCTTGTTGCCAGTAGCCCCAGGAGTGGGTGCCTGCGGGGCGGAAGTCGAAGGTGGCGGGGATGGCGAGGGTGGTGAGGCGGGTGTGGAGTTGGCGGGTGCACTGGGCGGTGATGCTGTCGAGGACGCCGCCGACGAGGAGCTGGTCGGCCAGTTTCATGGGGTCGCCGCCGATGCGGGGGCCGTCGAGGGTGTCGAGGGGGCCGGGCAGGCCGTTGCCGGTGCTCACGTAGAGGCCGACGCCGCGCAGGCGTTCGGCGTGCAGGTAGGGGTCGTTGGCGGCCCAGGCGGGGTCACCGGGGGCGCCCCACAGGTTCACCGGATTGCCCTGGCGCGCGGTCACGATCGCCGACACCATGGCCTGACCGGCGGGATCACTGGTGCGCACGCAGCCGCTGAAGGACCCGGCGAGCCGGAACCGTCGCGGCTGTTCCTGTGCCATCCGGAACACCGCCGAACTGGCCATCGACACCCCGGCCACCGCGTCGCGGCCGGTGCCGTGGAAGGCGGAGTCGATGACCGGGGGCAGTTCGGCGGTGAGGAAGGTGAGCCAGCGCTGGGTGCCAAGGGCCGGGTCCTCGGCCTGCCAGTCGGCGTAGAAGGTGCCGCCCCCGCCGATCGGCATCACCACCGTGGCCTGGGCGCCGTCGAGGAAGTCCAGGACGTCGGTGCGGGTGAACCAGTTGCCGCCCGAACGCCAGTCCGCGGTCTCGGCGCCGCCGTCGACACCGTTGAGCAGATACAGCGCGCCCGCGGGCGCCGCGGGATCGGCGGCGGGCAGCACGGCCACGGTGATCGGGCGGTCCATCGCGGTGGAGAACACGGTCAGCTCGATCACCCGGCCGGGGCCCGCGGCCGTGGCGGCGACCGCGTACGAGCCGTCCGGTGCGGGCCGCGCCGCCGCGAGCGCCCGCGCCGCCACCGTCTCCGGGACCGGCTGCGCGAGCGCCACTCCGGGCAGGGCCAGTACCACGGCCGCGATCCAGCACACCAGCATGCCCCGCATCGGCGGCCACCTCCTCACACTCCGGTGGCGCCGAATCTAGGCCGAGCGCGCGCCGCCGAGTCCCGGTGCGGGACACCTCTGGGCATCCGACCGAGGCCGGTGCGTTCCGCTGGGATCGGCCACAACCGACGGGCCGGTGTGGAAGCTGCGCGCGATCATCGCCGAGCGCAGTTGCCACAGCCCCGAGGCGTGCGTCGGATCCAGCCCGGTCAGCTGCGCGACCCGCCGCAGCCGGTAGTCGACAGTGTTGGTGTGGATGTGCAGCAGCCGGGCGGTGCGCTGACGGTTCATGTTGTTGGCGATGTGCACCCGCAGCGTCTCGTAGAGCTCCGGATGACTCTCCAACGGCGCCAGCAGTTCCCCGAGCCGGGCGCGGCCCGGACCCGGCCGGGTGAGCTGGTATTCCAGCGCCAGGTCCCCGAAGCGGTAGAGCGCGGGCGGGCAGTCCAGCCGCTCGACCATGTCGAGCAGTTCGTGCGCGCGCTGCGCGGCCGAGGGGATCTCCGCCGTGGTCGCGGGCACCAGCGCCGCCATCACGTCCACCCTGGCCGCCCGCGACAGCGCCTCGATCAGCGCGTCGAGCCGCTCCTCGGCGACCAGCTCGGCGGGGATCAGCAGGGTGCCGCCGTCGACCGACAGCAGCGAGAGCACCTGCTCGCCACAGCGATGCGCCAGCTCGGCCTGCACCCGGCGCAGTTTGCGCCGCGCCACCACCGCGCCGTTGAGCCGCGGGTCGTGCTCGTCGGGATGCTCCCGGATCGACAGCGCCAGCACCGAATACGCCTCGGCGACCGCGATCCCGCACTCGCGCGCCATGGTCAGCGTCGGCTGCCCGGCCAGCAGCGCCGAGGTGAGCGTGTGCACCGCGGTGTGGTGCTCGCCGGCGATGTCGCGGTGCTCGCGGATGTAGGCGCGGGTCACCGTCGTGCACAGCTGGTCGGAAATGGCCGTCGCCCGGCGGAATCCGTCGATCAGGCCGGCCGGGTCGGAGGTGGCCGCGTCCTGGAACACCGCGTCGAACGCCAGCTGGAATCCCTCGTGGAAGGCGTGCAGGATGGTGTCGATCGGCACCCCCTCGCGCGCCCAGCCCCCGGCGGCCACGGCCAGCCGGTTGAGCTTCTCGACCTCGTCGCGCCCGTCGAGCAGACCGCTGACGAGCTCGAGGCACATCCGCGTGATCGCCGTGACGTCACCGGCGATGGCGTCCCCGGGCAGGGTCCGGCAGGTCGCCACGGTGTCGACGAAATGGCCGACCAGCCGCGGGGTCATCGTCCGGACATCGCGCAGGGGCTGCCACAGCGTCGCCCCGCTCAGTGGGATCGTCATCGTCGACTCCTCCTTCCACACCGGACCGGTGCCACCGGTGGTGGTTCTCCTCCGGAGTCGTGCCGATGTGATGGCATACACTCCGGTTTGTTCGTGATCATGACTCTAGGATGAGTGACTACTCACCTTCTACTCCTCTTTGCACCGAGGTCCACAGATGCCACCGCAAGTCGATAAGCAGCGCAAACGCCCGAAACAGGATCGGGCGAAGGAGACACGAAGCCACATTCTCGAGGTATCCGCTCAGCTTTTCGGCACTCGCGGTATCGCCAACACGTCGACCAACAAGATCGCCGCCGAGGCGGGTCTGAGCATCGGCACGCTGTACCGGTATTTCAGCGACCGCGAGGAGATCGTCAAGGAGCTCACCGACAGCATGTTCCTGCAGGTCGAGGAGCGGTACGGGCGGCTGCTGGTGAACTCGGCGGACAAGACCCCCCGCGACGCCGTCGCCGAGGTCATCCGGATCGCGGTGGAGATCCTGGTCGCCAACGGACCGCTGGTGCGCGCACTGGTCGCGGACCTGCAGTTCTACGGCAGCGGCATTCCCGAATTCGAACCGCGCCTGCGCATGATCATCAAGCTGTACCTGATCCAGATGCTCGGGCCGACGCGTGGCATCGATATCGACACGATGGCGTTCATCCTGCTCAACGCGGGTTTCGCCACCGCGCTGCGATCGGTCGGCATGGAGGACGAGGGACTCGATCGCGAGGTCGTCATCGATTCCACCGCGGACATGATCGGCGTCTGGATCGCCTCGGTGGTGGACAACCAGAGCCTCTGACGACGACAAGGCCCGGATCCCTGCGGATCCGGGCCCTGTCGGTCACGTGATGATCAGCGCGCGTTGGCGGTGCAGATCGCGTCGACCACGTGCGCGCCGCTCAGATTCGCCGAACCGGTGTTGGCCAGCATGGCGGTCGGAGTCAGCTCGGTGAGGTTCTCGTAGGCCGTGCGCTCGGCGTCGGCCCGGGTCGGGCCGGACGCCCAGGCGAGGCCCTCGTTGCTCTGGACCAGCACGCCGCAGCCGTTGGCCCAGGTCATGACCTCGTTGCAGTCGGCAAGGTGGCAGTCGGCGATCGCCGCGGCGATGGCGGCGTCGGCGCTGCCCTCGTTCACGCTGATGCCGTAGATGGCCTCGTTGTCGCTGAGCGCGACCGAGGCCCACTGGTCGCCTGCCGCGTTCGCCGAACCGGCGCCGAGCACCGACCCGGCCGCAAGACCGAGCGCCGCCACCGCGAGACCGGCCTTACCCATGAAACTCATTCGAAAGATCTCCTCTGGAAATGGATGGTGCACCGAGACGATAGGCCCGGACCCGCACCGGATCCAGACCCGATCGCTGGGGCTCTCAGCTGGCGTTGCTGGTGCAGACCGTGTCGATCAGGGTGCCGCCCGCCAGCTGCGACGAGCCGACGTTGACCAGCAGGTTCTGCGGGGTTCCCTCGGTCAGCGCGAGGTAGGCCTGCTGCTCGGCCTCGGCGCGGTCCGCGCCCTTGCCCCAGGCGATGTAGTCATCGTTCTCCACCAGGGCCAAGCACCCGTTGGTCCAGGTGACCTCGATGGCGCAGCCGTCCGCGGCGCACTGTTCCAGCGCGGCGGCCTCGGCCTCGGCGCGCGTGGAGTAGTCGATGGCGCGGCCGACGTTCGACCAGTCCGCGTCCAAGGCCAGCGCGCCCCACTGCTCGAGCGGCACCGCGTTCGCCGAACCGGCACCGAGCACCGACCCGGCCGCAAGACCGAGCGCCGCCACCGCGAGACCGGCCTTACCCATGAAACTCATTCGTAAACTCTCCTCGTGAAACCTGTTCCGGGAATCCGGAACCGCTCATTTGACCACCGACGACGCCTGCGCCCAGGTGGAAATGGCATGAATCACAGCGGGTTCGGACCGGTATCACCACCGATCACAGCCACGGCCGCAATACCCGGTGACAACGCGCCGCAGGCCCGGATCCACGAGGGATCCGGGCCTGCGGGACAGCAGTACTTAGACCGTGAAGCCGAGGGCGCGCAGCTGTTCGCGACCGTCCTCGGTGATCTTGTCCGGGCCCCACGGGGGCATCCAGACCCAGTTGATCTTCAGGTCCTCGACCAGGCCGCTGCGCACCAGCGCGTTGCGGGACTGGTCCTCGATGACGTCGGTCAGCGGACAGGCCGCCGAGGTGAGCGTCATGTCGAGGGTGGCGATGTTCTCCGCGTCCACGGACATGCCGTAGACCAGGCCGAGGTCCACGACATTGATGCCGAGTTCGGGGTCGACGACATCGCGCATGGCCTCCTCGAGGTCCTCCAGGTGCTGGACCTGCTCGGGGGTCAGCTCCACCTCGGGAGCGGCGGCTTCGGTGGGCTCGGCGGCCGGTGTCTCAGTCATCACGCTTCCCCATTTCCCATGGCAGGCTTGGCTTCTTCGGCCGAGGCGATCTGCACGACGGCGTCCTTGAACGCCATCCACCCCAGCAGTGCGCACTTCACGCGCGCCGGGTATTTGGCGACGCCCGCGAGTGCGATGCCGTCACCGATCACGTCCTCGTCGCCCTCGACGGTGCCGCGGCTGGAGATCATCTCGCTGTAGGAGTCGACCACCTTCAGCGCCTGCTGCACCGGCAGCCCGATCACCTGATCGGTGAGGATCGAGGTGGCGGCCTGGCTGATCGAGCAGCCCTGACCGTCGTAGGAGACGTCGGCGACCTCGCCGGCGTCGTCGAGGTGCACACGCAGGGTCACCTCGTCACCGCAGGTCGGGTTCACGTGGTGCACTTCGGCACCGAACGGCTCCCGCAGCCCGCGGTGGTGCGGGTGTTTGTAGTGGTCCAGGATCACTTCCTGGTACATCTGCTCCATGCGCATGGTCTATGCAACTCCGAAGAAGCTCTGAGCCTTCCGCACGGCCTGGACCAGCGCGTCGACCTCGTCGAGGGTGTTGTACACGGCGAAGGACGCCCGCGCGGT
The DNA here is from genome assembly GCF_053602435.1 of Nocardia sp. NPDC004415. NCBI lineage: Bacteria > Bacillati > Actinomycetota > Actinomycetes > Mycobacteriales > Nocardiaceae > Nocardia > Nocardia sp. NPDC004415. The sequence goes on along the minus strand of NZ_JBSGDP010000005.1, from coordinate 20,661 downwards.
GGCGGCGACACCGAAGCGGCGGTGCAGCGGCCAGGCGCAGTGGTGCCCGACGCGGATGGCCACGCCCTGGTCGTCGAGGATCTGGCCCACGTCGTGGGCGTGGATGCCGTCGACCACGAAGGCCACCGCGCCACCACGGTCCACGTTCTCGGTGGGCCCGATGATCCGGACGCCCTCGATGCCGCGCAGACCTTCGAGCGCGGCGCCGGTGAGCGTGTGCTCGTGCGCGGCGATCGCGTCCATACCGAGGTCCTCCAGGTAGCGGACCGCGGCGGCCAGCCCGACGACCTGCGAGGTCATCGGCGTGCCCGCCTCGAAGCGCTGCGGCGGCGGCGCGTAGGTGGTCTTCTCCATGGTGACGGTCTCGATCATCGACCCGCCGGTGATGTAGGGCGGGGTCTGCTCGAGCAGCGCCCGACGGCCCCACAGACCGCCCACACCCATCGGGCCGAGCATCTTGTGCCCGGAGAACGCGGCGAAGTCCACGCCGAGTTCACGGAAGTTCACCGCCATGTGCGGCACCGACTGGCAGGCGTCGAGCACGACCAGCGCGCCGACTTCCTGTGCCCGGCGGACCAATTCGGCCACCGGGGCCACCGCGCCGGTCACATTCGACTGGTGGGTGAACGCGAGAACCTTGGTCGCGGGCGAGAGTTCGAGCGAGTCCAGGTCGATGCGGCCGTCGTCGGTGATGCCGTACCACTTGAGCGTGGCGCCGGTGCGGCGCGCGAGTTCCTGCCACGGAACGAGATTCGCGTGGTGTTCGAGCTCGGTGATGACGATCTCGTCGCCCGGGCCCACCTTGTGCGGGAACCGGTCGTCGCCGAAGGCGTTGGCCACCAGGTTCAGCGACTCGGTCGCGTTCTTGGTGAACACGATCTCCCCGGCGTCGGCGCCGACGAAGCGCGCGATGGCCACGCGGGCGTCCTCGTAGGAGTCGGTGGCCTCCTCCGCGAGCTGGTGGGCGCCACGGTGCACCGCCGAATTGCGGGTGAGCAGGAAATCGCGTTCGGCGTCGAGCACCTGCAGCGGGCGCTGCGAGGTCGCGCCGGAATCCAGGTACACCAGCGGTTTCCCGTCCCGGACCGTGCGGTTCAGGATCGGGAAGTCGGCCCGGATCCGGGCGACGTCGAGGGCGGGCACCGTGGCGGTCATGTCAGGCTCCAGCGGTCGCGGAGGTGAAGCGCACGTAGCCGTTGGCGTCGAGTTCCTCGGCCAGCTCGGAACCGCCCTCGGCGACGATCTTGCCGCCGACGAACACGTGCACGAAGTCGGGCTGGATGTAGCGCAGGATGCGGGTGTAGTGCGTGATCAGCAGGACACCACCGTTCTCGCGCTCCTTGTAGCGGTTGACGCCCTCGGAGACGATGCGCAGCGCGTCGACGTCCAGGCCCGAGTCGGTCTCGTCCAGGATCGCGATCTTCGGCTTGAGCAGACCCAGCTGCAGCACCTCGTGACGCTTCTTCTCGCCACCGGAGAAGCCCTCGTTCACCGAGCGGTCGGCGAAGGCGGAATCGATGTCGAGCTCCTTCATCGACTCCTTCACCTCCTTGACCCAGGTACGCAGCTTGGGGGCCTCGCCGCGCACGGCGGTGGCGGCGGTGCGCAGGAAGTTCGACATCGAGACACCGGGGACCTCGACCGGGTACTGCATGGCCAGGAACAGCCCGGCGCGGGCGCGCTCGTCGACCGACATCTCCAGCACGTCCTCACCGTCGAGGGTGATGGTGCCCTGGGTGACGGTGTACTTGGGGTGACCGGCGATCACGTAGGACAGCGTCGACTTGCCCGAGCCGTTGGGGCCCATGATGGCGTGGGTCTCGCCGGAGCGCACGGTCAGGTTCACGCCGTTGAGGATCTTCTTGGCCTCACCCTCGGGCGTGGTGATCTCGGCGTGCAGGTCCTTGATTTCCAAGGTGGTCATCGAATTCGGATTCCTTCGTGGGGAGTAAGTGTGTGTCAGATACCGACAGTGGCGAGCTCGGCCTCGATGGCCGCCTCGAGCCGCTCCCGGACCTCGGGGACCGCGATCTTCTGGATGATCTCGTGGAAGAAGCCGCGCACCACCAGGCGGCGGGCGACGTCCTCGGGAATGCCGCGAGCGCGCAGGTAGAACAGCTGCTCGTCGTCGAAACGGCCGGTGGCACTGGCGTGTCCGGCACCGGCGATCTCGCCGGTCTCGATCTCCAGGTTCGGCACCGAGTCGGCGCGCGCGCCGTCGGTGAGCACCAGGTTGCGGTTGGCCTCGTAGGTGTCGGTGCCCTCCGCGGCGGCGCGGATGAGCACGTCGCCGACCCACACGGTGCGCGCGTCACCCTTGGCCGAGGCCGGATCACCCTGCAGCGCACCCTTGTACAGCACATTGGACTTGCAGTTGGGCTCGGAGTGATCGACCAGCAACCGCTGCTCGAAGTGCTGGCCCGCGTCGGCGAAGTACAGGCCGAACAGCTCCGCCTCGCCGCCGGGACCGGCGTAGCGCACGGTGCCGGTGAGCCGGACCAGCTCGCCACCCAGGGTGGCCGCGAAGTGCCGCACGGTGGCGTCGCGCCCCAGCTTCAGGTGGTGCGCGGTGGTGTGCACGGCGTCTTCGTTCCACTCCTGGACCGCGACGACGGTGAGCTGGGCACTGTCCCCGAGCACGAATTCGACGTTCTCGGCGTAGGTTCCGCTGCCGCGCTGGTCGATGACCACGGTGGCGACGGCGAAGTTGCCCAGGCGGACCTGCAGGTGACCGTAGGCGGTCTTGCCCTCACCCGGGCCGGTGATCGTCACGGTGACGGGTTCGGCGACCTCGGTCTCCGCGCCCACCGAGACGACGGTGGCGGTCTCGAAGCCCGAATACGCCTGGGCGGCGACCCGATCGGCGGGAGTACCGGCCTGGCCGAGCCGGGCGTCGGTACGGTCCACGGTCTCCACCGTGACACCCTCGACCGGCGTGACCTCGACGGTGGCCTGCCCGTCACGCACGGCGGTGCCGTCGTGCAGACCGCGCAGACGGCGGATCGGGGTGAACCGCCACTCCTCGTCGCGGCCCGAAGGCACCTCGAACGCGTTCACGTCGAACGAGGTGAAGACCTCGCCCTTGTTGATCGCGGGAATGCGAGCCTCGGCGGCCTCGGCAACGTTGTCCACGGCCATCAGCCGACGGCTCCTTCCATCTGCAGTTCGATCAGGCGGTTCAGCTCGAGGGCGTATTCCATCGGCAGTTCCTTGGCGATGGGCTCGACGAAGCCGCGCACCACCATGGCCATCGCCTCGTCCTCGGTGAGGCCGCGGCTCATCAGATAGAACAGCTGGTCCTCGGAGACCTTGGAGACCGTCGCCTCGTGGCCCATGGTCACGTCGTCCTCGCGGATGTCGACGTAGGGGTAGGTGTCGGAGCGGCTGATCGTGTCGACCAGCAGCGCGTCGCACTTCACCGTCGACTTGGAGCCGTGGGCACCCTTGTTGATCTGGACCAGACCGCGGTAGGACGCGCGCCCGCCACCACGCGCCACCGACTTCGACACGATGGTCGAGGAGGTGTGCGGGGCCAGGTGCAGCATCTTCGCACCGGTGTCCTGGTGCTGGCCGACACCGGCGAACGCCACCGACAGGACCTCGCCGTGGGCGTGCTCGCCGGTCATCCAGACCGCCGGGTACTTCATGGTGACCTTGGAGCCGATGTTGCCGTCGACCCACTCCATGGTGGCGCCCGCCTCGGCCTTGGCCCGCTTGGTGACCAGGTTGTAGACGTTGTTCGACCAGTTCTGGATGGTCGTGTAGCGGCAGCGGCCGCCCTTCTTCACGATGATCTCCACGACCGCGGAGTGCAGCGAGTCCGACTTGTAGATCGGGGCTGTACAACCCTCGACGTAGTGCACGTAGGCGTTCTCGTCGACGATGATCAGGGTGCGCTCGAACTGGCCCATGTTCTCGGTGTTGATCCGGAAGTAGGCCTGCAGCGGGATGTCGACGTGCACGCCCGGCGGCACGTAGATGAACGAGCCACCCGACCACACGGCGGTGTTGAGCGCGGAGAACTTGTTGTCACCGGCGGGGATCACCGAGCCGAAGTACTCCTGGAAGATCTCCGGGTGCTCCTTGAGCGCGGTGTCGGTGTCGAGGAAGATGACGCCCTGCTTCTCCAGGTCCTCGCGGATGGAGTGGTAGACGACCTCGGACTCGTACTGCGCGGCGACACCGGAGACCAGCCGCTGCTTCTCCGCCTCGGGGATGCCCAGCTTGTCGTAGGTGTTCTTGATGTCCTCGGGCAGGTCTTCCCAGCTCTCGGCCTGCTTCTCCGAGGAGCGCACGAAGTACTTGATGTTGTCGAAGTCGATGCCGTCGAGGTTGGAACCCCAGTTCGGCATGGGCTTGCGATCGAAGATGCGCAGCGCCTTGAGGCGGATGTCGAGCATCCACTCCGGCTCGCTCTTCTTGGCCGAGATGTCGCGAACGACAGCTTCCGACAGACCGCGTTGCGCGCTGGCGCCGGCCTCGTCCGAGTCGGCCCAGCCGTAACCGTACGTGCCCAGCGAGGCGATGGTTTCGTCTTGGGTGAGCGGTTGCACCTGATCGGCGGCAGTCGTCATTCGGCACTCCTTCCGGAGTCGTTCGTTCGTCCCGCCGCGGGCTGTGCGGCGGATGGGGTGGAAGCTGTTTTCTGTACCGCGACCAACGGCACATGGGTGGTGCACGCGCAATCGCCGTTGGCGATCGTCGCAAGTCGCTGCACATGGGTGCCGAGCAGGTCCCGGAAAGCGTCCAGTTCGGCGTCGCACAACTGCGGGAACTCCTCGGCCACGTGGGCCACCGGGCAGTGGTGCTGACAGATCTGCACACCGGCACCGACCTGGCGGGTGGTGGCGGCGAAACCGGCGTCGGCGAAGGCTTCCGCGATCTCGGACACCTTGGCCTCGATCTGGGGAGCGGTGTGTTCGGCGACCGGCTCGATGCCGTCGACGATCGTGCGGACCCGCTTGCGCGCGAATTCGGTGATCGCCGCGTCGCCGCCGATCTCACCGAGCTGGCGGATCGCCGCCCCGGCCAGATCGTCGTAGGCGTGGCCCAGGTTGCCCCGGCCCGCCGCGGTCAGCTGGTACTGCTTGGCGGGACGGCCCCGCCCCTTCTGCTGCCAGGGCGCCGAGCGATTCGCCCGTGCCTGGCCTGCGTCGATGAGCGCGTCGAGGTGCCTGCGCACGCCCGCGGGCGCGAGCCCGAGCGCGGTGCCGATCGCCGTCGCCGTGATCGGCCCCTCTTCGAGCAGCAACTGGACGATGGCCGCCCTGGTCTGCCCTTCGTGCGCCGTCGCCGCGGGTAGCGCCGACGACCGGGCGCCGGTCGTCTTACGACCGGTCCCGTCCTCGCCTGCCCGCAAACCCACGGTTTTCACAACACCAGTGTGGCGGAATTACTTCCCTAAATCTAATAAGGGTCCCCTGACAAAGGGTGCCCTGACCTGCACCGAAGACCCCCACCCCACCCCCACCCCCAGCAAAACCCCAGGTGCACGCCCTCCACCCCCACCCATCCCCCACCCCGAGGTGACCCATCGCACAACCCCACCACCCCACCAGCCCCACCCCTCCCACCACCGTTGTTCGATGGTCGTCACGAGCCACCGCGTCATGAACGCCGCCCTCGACCACTTCCTCGGCGGTTGATCACCACGCGTCGGTGGCGTGATCAACCGCTCAGACGGGTGGGTGCGAGTCTGGCACGATCAACAGTGTGTCGAACCCGCTCACAGTGATGTGTTTCCGTCATCCCGACCGGCCCACCGGCCTCGCGTGCGCGCGGTGCGGACGGCCCACCTGCCAGGAATGTCAGCGGTCAGCGGCCGGTGGCCAGCACTGCATGGACTGCGCGGCGCAGGGCGAGCAGCAGGGGCGGACCATCGATGGCGCGCGGGCCGGGGGTGTGGCTGTTCCGGTCACGACCTACGGGTTGATCGGGTTCTGTGTGCTGGTCTATGTCATCACCGCCGCACAAGCGGGCAGCATCATGGACAACAGTCGCGGATCGGCACTGTTCCGGGAGTGGGTGCTGGTGCCGCGGCTGGTGGCCGACGGAGAATGGATCCGGCTGCTGGGGTCGGGGTTCCTGCACTACGGTGCGATTCACCTCCTGGTCAATATGTACGCCCTCTACGTCGCGGGGCGGGACTTGGAGCGAGCATTCGGGCGGGCGCACTTCACCGCCGTGTACCTGGTGTCGCTGCTGGGCGGATCGGCCGCGGCGATGGCGCTGACCGACCCGATCGGCGCCACCGCCGGTACGAGCGGCGCGGTCTGGGGCCTGTTCGGCGCGATCACCGTGGCGTTGATCAAGTTGCGGCAGAGCCTGACCGTGATGCTGGTGACGATCGGCGTCAACGTGGTGATCAACTTCGCGATCCTGGACGCCTCACTCTGGGGGCCGCTCGGTGGACTCGCCGCGGGTACGCTCAGCGCTCTCAGCATCCTGTTCGTGCCGGGCTGGGTGTCGACCGAGAACCAGGAGGCTGCGCAGCGCATCGGCTGGGCCGCGCTCACCGGTGTCGCGGTGATCTGCCTGGCGGTCATCATCGCGGCCGCCGCCGTGCAGCGCGGCGAACCGCCGGTGGTACTCGTCGGCGCCCCACCGACCATCGGCCAGCTCTGACGCCCGCCCGGCCGGGGCGCGACACCACCGGTTTCCGCGCTGGTCGGCGCGGCGGAGCCCACCGGCGGGGAAACAATCGGGTCCCGGCCCACTAGGCTCCGTGTTCGTGGCGGTACTGGAGGGCGCGGCGCGCAAGACACTGGCGTTCGGAAGGCGGGCTCTCGGGCTCGACGTGCCGACACCCGATCACACCGTGGCGGTCCTGCACCGCGACGAGAGCGAGGTGCCCGGGCTCGACAAGAACGAGCGGGCCCAGCTCGACCGGATCCGCCTGATGGGCGCGACCGGCACCGTCCTCATGGCGATCGCCGCGCTGGGCATCGGCGCGCAGCCCGTGCACCAGAACCCGGTCTCGGGCGTCCGGGTGCTCGGCATCTTCGCCCGCGCGCACACCGGCTCGCTGGCCATGTGCATGTTCGGCACCGTGCTGGTGATCGGCGCGTGGCTGCTGCTCGGCCGCTTCGCGGTCGGCGGACTGGCAGGCTCGCCGCTGCACCGGCTCTCGCGTTCGCAGCTGGATCGCACGCTGCTGCTGTGGATCATCCCGCTCAGCGTCGCCCCGCCGATGTTCAGCAACGACGTCTACTCCTATCTGGCGCAGAGCGAGATCGCCGCGCGCGGCATCGACCCGTACGTCGAGGGCCCGGTGGCCGGGCTCGGCATCGACAACGTCCTGACCAACAATGTGCCGACCATCTGGCGCGACACCCCCGCCCCCTACGGCCCGCTGTTCCTCTGGATCGGGCGCGGCATCGCGGAGCTGACCGGCGACAACATCATCGCCGGGGTCTGGGTGCACCGGCTGCTGGCGCTGGCCGGTGTGGCGCTGATCGTGTGGGCGCTGCCGCGGCTGTCGGTGCGGTGCGGGGTGGCGCCGGTGAGCGCGCTGTGGCTGGGCGCGGCCAATCCGCTGGTGCTGTTCCATCTGGTGGGTGGGGTGCACAACGACGCGCTGATGCTCGGGCTGATGCTGGCGGGTGTGGAGTTGATGCTGCGGGCGATCTACGGTGACGGCGGCACACCCGACCGGCTCACCGCGACGAATCTCCCACCCTTCGACGGTCGCGCCTACGCCCTGCTCATCGGTGGTGCCGTGGTGATCACGCTGTCCTCCTCGGTGAAACTCACCTCGATCATCGCCCTCGGCTTCGTCGGCATGGCTCTGGCCAGACGCTGGGGCGGCACCCCCAAGGCCATTCTCATGGCGGCCCTGCTGCTCGGCGTGATCGCGGGCGTGACGACCCTGCTGGTGAGCTCGCTGAGCGGACTCGGTTTCGGCTGGGTCTTCACGCTCAACACCGCCAGCGCCGTGCGCAGCTGGATGTCGTTGCCGACCGTCATCGGGATCATCACCGGTTTCGGTGGCGTGCTGCTCGGCCTGGGCGACCACACCACGGCGCTGTTGTCGATCACCCGGCCGATCGCCGCGCTGGTGGCGGCGTATGTGGTGGTCCGGATGCTGGTCGCCACGGGAACCGGCAGGCTGCATCCGGTGGGCGCGCTGGGTGTCGCGCTCGGCGCGGTCGTGCTGTTGTTCCCCGTGGTCCAGCCCTGGTACCTGCTCTGGGCCATCGTCCCCCTGGCCGCCTGGGCCACCCAACCCGTCTTCCGCGTCCCCGCCGTCGCCTTCTCGGCGGTCGTCTCCCTGCTGGTGATGCCGCGCGGTGCCGAGTTCCAGGTCTTCCAGATCATCGGTGCCGCACTGGCTGCCGCGGTCTGCTTCGGTCTGTTCTTCGCGCTCACCCGGCACACCCTCCCGTGGCGGGCCCAGACGGGGGTGTCGGCTCCGTCACAGCGGGCCACGGAATACGGTGTCACCTCGTGACGACACGCTCCGGACCGGCCGTCCGCGTCGACGGCGTGGTCAAGCGCTACGGCGAGACCACCGCGGTCGACGGCCTGCGCTTCGACGTCGAGCGCGCCCAGGTGTTCGCGCTGCTCGGCCCCAACGGCGCGGGTAAGACCACCACCGTCGAGATGTGCGAGGGCTTCGTGCGTCCCGACGCGGGCACCGTGCGGGTGCTCGGTCTCGACCCGATCGCCGACTCCGAGCAGCTGCGCCCGCGCATCGGCGTGATGCTGCAGGGCGGCGGCGCCTACCCGGGTGCGCGCGCCGGCGAGATGCTCGACCTGGTCGCCGCCTACTCGGCCGACCCGATCGACCCCGACTGGCTGCTGACCACCCTGGGCCTGCAGGACAATCGCCGCACCCCTTACCGCAGGCTCTCCGGCGGCCAGCAGCAGCGCCTCGCGCTGGCGTGCGCGCTGGTGGGCAGGCCGGAGATCGTCTTCCTCGACGAGCCCACCGCGGGCCTGGACGCCCAGGCGCGCCTGATCGTCTGGGAGCTCATCGACGCCCTGCGCCGTGACGGTGTGAGCGTCGTGCTCACCACGCACATGATGGACGAGGCCGAACAGCTCGCCGACCGGCTGGTGATCATCGATCACGGTCAGGTCGTCGCCGAGGGCACCCCGGCCGAGGTGACCGCGCACGGCGCCGCGGGTCAGCTGCGCTTCTGCGCCCCACCCAAGCTCGACCTCGCGCTGCTGAAATCGGCGCTGCCGGAAGGGTTCTCGCCGCGCGAGACCACGCCGGGCACCTATCTGGTCGAGGGCGAGATCAACCCGCAGGTGCTGGCCACCGTCACCGCCTGGTGCGCCAGGATGGACGTGCTGGCCACCGACATCCGCATCGACCAGCGCCGCCTCGAAGACGTCTTCCTCGAACTGACCGGACGGGACCTGCGCGGATGACCGACACCACGAGCCGCTTCGCCCCCGGCACCTTCGCCCCCGCCCCGCGCCCCGCCTCGCGCGCGGCCATGCTCACCGCGCAGACCGCGCTGGAACTGAAGCTGCTGCTGCGCAACGGCGAGCAACTGCTGCTCACCATGTTCATCCCGATCACCCTGCTGGTCGGGCTCACCCTGCTGCCGTTCGGCGATCTCGGTGAGCACCGGGTCGAGAAGATCGTGCCCATGGTGATGATGACCGCGGTGATGTCGACCGCGTTCACCGGCCAGGCCATCGCCGTCGGCTTCGACCGCCGCTACGGCGCGCTCAAACGCCTCGGCGCCACCCCGCTGCCCCGCTGGGGGGTGATCGCGGGCAAGTGCGCGGCCGTGCTGATCGTGGTGGTGCTGCAGGCGATCCTGCTGGGCGCGATCGGGATGGCGCTGGGCTGGCGGCCCGGTTTCGGCGGGCTGGCGCTGGGCGCGCTGGTGATCGCTCTGGGCACGGCGACCTTCGCCGCCATGGGCCTGCTGCTGGGCGGCACGCTCAAGGCCGAGGTCGTGCTGGCCCTGGCCAATATCCTCTGGTTCATCATGCTGGGCGTGGCGAGCCTGGTGCTCGTCGGCGACTCGCTGCACACCGCGGTGACCGTGCTCGTGCGGCTGGTGCCCTCCGGCGCGCTGGCCTTCACCCTGGAATCGGCCCTGTCCGGCACCGTCGACTGGTTCGGCGTCGCGGTGCTCGCGGCCTGGGGCCTGGTCTGCGGCTGGCTGGCGACCCGCCTGTTCCGCTTCAGCTGACAAGATCAACGACGACCTGTAGTAGCCCTGCCGGTGGGCCGGAATCCGCGGCCAGTACCATCATGACGTGCTGTATCGCGCCTTCCTGGGACTCGTCGACCGGCTTCCGCTCCCCTCGCTGCGGGTGCAGCGGCTCATCGCCTTCGCGGTGATCCTCAGCCAGGCCGGGATCTCGGTGACCGGCGCCGTCGTGCGCGTCACCGCCTCCGGCCTGGGCTGCCCGACCTGGCCGCAATGCTTCCCCGGCAGCTTCACCCCGGTCGGGGTGTCGGAGGTGCCGATCATCCATCAGACCGTCGAGTTCGGCAATCGCATGCTCACCTTCGCGGTGACGCTGTGCGCGGCGCTGATCGTGCTGGCGGTCGTGCGCGCGCGGCGGCGCAAGGAGGTGCTCGTCTACGCGTGGCTGATGCCCGGCGGCACCGTCGTCCAGGCGATCATCGGCGGCATCACCGTGCGCACCGGTCTGCTGTGGTGGACCGTCGCGGTGCACCTGCTGGCCTCGATGGTGATGGTGTGGCTGGCGGTGGTGCTCTACGCCAAGATCGGCGAGCCCGACGACGGTGTCGAGACCGTGCAGGTCCCCGCTCCCCTGCGCTGGCTGACGGCGCTCAGCGGCGTCGCGCTGGCGGGCGTGCTCGCCGCGGGCACGCTGGTCACCGGCGCCGGTCCGCACGCGGGCGACAAGAGCATCGAGCGCCAGGTCGAACGGTTGCAGGTCGAGATCGTCCCCCTGGTGCACCTGCACTCGCAGCTGCTGGTCGGCTACCTCGCGCTGCTGATCGGGCTGGCTTTCGGCCTCTACGCCGTCGGGATGACCCCCGCGATCCGCACACGGCTGTGGGTCGTGCTCGGCCTCGTCGTCGCGCAGGCGCTGGTCGGCGTCGTCCAGTACTTCACCGATGTGCCCGCCGCGCTGGTCGCGATCCATGTCGGCGGCGCCGCGGCGTGCACGGCGGCGACCGCCGCGCTGTGGGCGTCACTGCGCACCCGCGAACGGATCGACGTGCCCGCGGCGGCGGTACCGGCCGCTTCCTGACCCACAACGACGACAGCCCGCGATCTCCGGTGAGATCGCGGGCTGTTCTCGTCTCGGACGCCTACGCGCCGGCGAAGACGTCGGCGTTGCGCGCCTTCGGGAAGCGCTTCTGATGGGCCACCCAGCCGGCCATCTTCTTCCAGTGCGACTTCAGCGGGGTGACGATCGAGCCCAGCTCACGGCTCCACTCGTCGGTCTCGGCCAGCCCGTCGACCTTCTCGACCAGCGCCTTCGCGGTCGCCATATCGGCCACCACGCGGTCGCCGAGGATGCCGTCGGACCCGACCAGGGTGATGCGCACGCCCTGCTCACCGATGTACTGCAGCACGGCCGTGCCCGAACCACCGTGCTCGGCGACGAACTTCGCGACGGACTTCTCGACCTCGGCGGGCACCCGCACGGCGGCCGGGGCGTCGGTGGTAGCACTCATGGGCGAGAGTTTACCGGCCGGTAGTCGCGAGTCCACCCCCGAGTGGTGTCGAACACGGGGTGTACAAAGGAGACTCATGCGCGCCATTCAGGTTTCCGAGCACGGTGGTCCCGAGGTCCTGCGATCGGTGGAGCTGCCCGACCCGCGGATCGGGCCCGGTCAGCTGCTGGTCGACACCCAGGCCATCGGCGTGAACTTCATCGACACCTATTTCCGCACCGGCCTGTATCCGCAGGCGACGCCGTACATCCCGGGCTCCGAGGGCACCGGCATCGTGGCGGCGGTCGGCGCGGAGGTCACCGGGTTCGCCGTGGGCGACCGGGTGGCGTGGGCGTCGGCTCCGGGCAGCTACGCCGAGAAGGTGGCCGTCGACGCCGACGCCGCGGTGCGGGTGCCCGAGGGCGTCGAGCCGACCGTGGCCGCCGCCGCCCTCCTGCAGGGCATGACCGCCCACTACCTGGTCGAGTCGGTGTTCCGTCCCGAGCCGGGTGACCCGGTGCTGATCCACGCGGGCGCGGGCGGAGTGGGTCTGCTGCTCACCCAGATGGCCGCCGCCAAGGGCGCCCGGGTGATCACCACCGTCTCCACCGACGACAAGGAGAAGCTCTCCCGCGCGGCGGGCGCCGCCGAGGTGCTGCGCTACGGCGACGACCTGGCCGACCGCGTCCGCGCGCTGACCGGCGGCGCGGGTGTCGCCGCGGTGTACGACGGCGTCGGCGCGAGCACCTTCGACGCGAGCCTGGCCTCGCTGCGGGTGCGCGGCACCCTGGCCCTGTTCGGCGGGGCCAGCGGCGCGGTCCCGCCGTTCGACCCGCAGCGTCTCAATGCCGCCGGTTCCGTCTGGCTGACCCGTCCGTCCCTGGGCGCCTACACCCGCGACCGGGCCGAATTCCTCTGGCGCGCCACCGATGTCTTCGACGGCATCGCCGCGGCAACGCTCGATTTCCGGATCGGCGCCACCTTCCCGCTCGCCGACGCCGCGCGGGCACACACCGAGCTCGCGGCCCGCCGCACCACCGGCTCGATCGTCCTGCTGCCGTGAGCCGCCCGCGGCCGGCACGGCACTGACCGGGGCGGATCGCGGGCGCGTCCCGTCCGCGATCCGGCACCGCGCCTCTACATTCGGTCCATGAGCACGCCCACCTCGGCGGCCCCGGGCACGGTCCGGCGCCTGAGCTATCCGATGTTCGCCGTGATCGTCGTGGTCTACCTGGCGATCATCCAGCTCGGCGGACTCGCGCTGGAACATCTGTCCGGCGAGGACGATTTCTTCACCACCCGCGGCGTGGTCTTCGGCATGATCCTCCCGCTCGGCGCCGCACTCGCCTTCACCTACGGCGTCATCACCTACCTCGGCTGGTTGCGGCCGGTCCTGCACGACGACCGGCCCACCCGGCCCTGGGTGTGGGTGGTGCCGATCGTGTTCGTGGTCGCCATCGCCGCCGGGATCGACTACGGCGCGCTGGCCGAGAAGGGCTGGGCCCATGTCCTCGTGCTGCTGGTGGCCACCCAGTTCGTCGGCTGGGGCGAGGAGGGCGTCTTCCGCGGCATCGGCGTGACGGTACTGCGTGCGCACGGACTCACCGAGGGCCGCGTGGCGCTGTGGTCGAGCGTCGTCTTCGGCGCGGTACACCTGACCAATGTGATCGGGCACGGTCTCTCGGCGCTGCCGCAGGCGATCATCGTCAGCCTGGCGGGCTATTTCTTCTACCTGATCCGCCGGGTCAGCCGGGGTAACGCCCTCAACTCGGTCATCCACGGCCTGTTCGACTTCGCCCTGCTCAGCGGCGTGGCGATCCTGCCGGACCAGACCTTCTACCCCGGCACTCTGCTGCCGATCCTGCTCTATCCGGTGCTCGCGATCATCCTGCTGGTCAAGCGCCGCGCTATCGAACCGGTGGGCGCGACTCAGTAGTCGCGGCCGGTGAGCCCGCGGTAGACGAAGCGCGTGATCGACTCGATCGCCTCCTCGTCGGTGAGGGTCACCGCGCCCTCGCGCACCATGCGCAGCATGCCGTCCACGGCGGCGAACATCATCGCCAGGCTGGCGTCCACGGTGCCGGGGAGGGCGAGTCCGCGCGCGGGGAATTCCGCCACGTGGTCGGCGATGTCGGCGCGCTGCTCGGCGCCGAAACCCGCGATCACGCGGGCGAAGTCCGGGCTGACCTGCGCGGCCTCCTCCATCGCCCGCAAGACCGCGGCGTTCGCCCGCGCGAAGGTCCAGTACCCGCGCACGTGGTAGCGCACCGCCGCCGGATCGGTGAAGTCCGCGAGGTGGGCGGGGTCGGCCGCCCGCTCGTCACTGGCGGCGGCCAGGTCGCCCAGCAGGGCCTGGAGCAGCTCTTCCTTGCCGGCGAAGTGGTTGTAGAACGAGCCCGCCGCACGTCCGGCGGCCGCGGTGATGTCGGTGATCTTGGTGTTCAGATAGCCGCGTTCGGCGAACAGTTCGCGCGCCGCGTCCTTGAGCGCCTGCTCGGTCTCCGCCGATTTCTCGCGCCTGCTGCCTGCCACCGATGCCACCTCCTTGACAGCAGACGGTACCAAGAGTGAAACTGAATTCACATTCACTGAATTATGATTCATTCAAGAGTCTCGGAGGCTTTCCCATGTCCGACCAGGTAGTTGTCACCGGAGCGGGCCCGACCGGGCTCACCCTCGCCCTCGATCTGGCCCGGCGCGGCGTCGCGGTGCGCATCGTCGACCGGGCCGCCGTGCCGTTCGCCGGTTCGCGCGGCGACGGCATCCAGCCGCGCACCCTGGAAGTGTTCGACGACCTCGGCGTGCTCGACGCGGTCCTGGCCGCCGGGCGCGATCTGCCGATCATGCGCGCCTACTTCGGCGGCACCCCGGTGAGCGAGCGCCGGATGGCCGAACCCGTCGCCCCGACACCGGACGTGCCCTACCCGAACGCCTGGGTCCTCGGCCAGTCCGACACCGAGGCCATCCTGCGGGCCCGGCTCGCCGAACTCGGCGTCACCGTCGAATTCGGTACGGCGGTCACCGATTTCACCCAGGACGACACCGGCGTCACGGTCACTCTCCAGCACGGTGAGACGATCCGCGCCGCCTACCTGGTCGGGGCCGACGGCGGCGCGAGCACGGTCCGCAAGCGCCTGGGCATCGCCTTCGCGGGCAGCACCGACGAGTCCCTGCGCATGCTGCTCGGTGACGTCCGCGCCGACGCCCTCGATCACGAATACGGCTACTGGTTCGCCGCGTCCGCCGACCGGCCCACCGACGGCATCGCCCTGTCACCGCTGCCCGGCGGCCGCCTGTTCCAGTTCGCCGCGCCCCTGGCCGAGGATCGCGAGCCCGACCTGGCCGTCCTCCAGGAGTTGATGGACCGGCACGCGCCCGGCGCCGGTGCCGAGCTCAGCGATCTGCGCTGGATCACCGTGTGGCGCCCCAACATCCGGCTGGCCGAACGGTTCCGCGCAGGCCGGGTACTTCTCGCAGGCGACGCCGCGCACGTACACCCGCCCACCGGCGGCCAGGGCCTCAATACCGGCGTCCAGGACGCCTACAACCTCGGCTGGAAACTCGCCGCCGCCCTGCACGGCGACCCGGCGCCACTGGACACCTACGAACCGGAGCGCCGCGCGGTGGCCGCCCGCATCCTCGGCCTGAGCACCGAACTCCTGGACAAGCTGGTCGACGGCGCCGAGGACGCGATGGCCCGCGGCCCCGAGACCCGCCAGCTCGACATCAGCTACCGCTCCCCCACCGACCACGGCCCGCTCGTCGCCGGTGACCGCGCACCCGACGCACCCTTGCACGACGTGCAAGGCCGCCCGATCCGCCTGTTCGACATCTTCCGCGGCCCCCACGCGACCCTGCTCCGCTTCGCACCGGCGAGCCCCGGCGAACCACCGGCCTCCCCCACCGACAGCAGCCCGCTCTTCGGCGAGATCCGCACCGTCGAGATCCACCGGACGGGTACCGGCAACACCCCCGGCACCCTCGTCGACACCGACGGACACGCCTTCACCGCCTACGCGGCCCACCCCGGGGCCCACGTCCTCATCCGCCCGGACGGTCACCTCGCCCGGCGCTGGTGACCCCGGAAACGACCGATGGCCGGGCACCCGGCCCGGCCATCGGTTCGTCTCGAAGAATCAGAGCCCGAAGAAGCTGCCCACGGTGTCCCACCCCAGCACCGAGTCCACGGCCAGACCGCAGAACACCACCGCCAGGTAGTTGTTCGACTGCAGGAACAGCCGCAGCGGCTTGACCGACTCCCCGCGCCGCACCCCGGCGTAGAGCTGGTGGGCCATCAGCAGGAACCAGGCACCGGCCACCAGCGCGACCGCCGCGTAGATGACACCCGTCGCGGGCACCAGCGCCAGCGTGGCGAGCACGGTCAGCCAGGTGTAGATGACGATCTGCTTGGTGACCACCTGCTCGGTCGCCACCACCGGCAGCATCGGCACGCCCGCCGCGCGGTAGTCCTCCTTGTAGCGCATGGCCAGCGCCCAGGTGTGCGGCGGCGTCCAGAAGAAGATCACCGCGAACAGCACCAGCGAGGGCCAGCCGATGGTGCCGGTCACCGCCGACCAGCCGACCAGGGCGGGCATGCACCCGGCCGCGCCGCCCCACACCACGTTCTGCGAGGTCCGGCGCTTGAGGCCCTTGGTGTAGACGAAGACGTAGAACAGGATCGTCGCGACGACGAGCACGCCGCTGAGCAGATTGGCCTGCCACCACAGCCAGGCGAACGACAGCGCGCCCAGCGTCACGCCGAAGACGAAGGCGTTGCGGGTGGGCACCGCGTCGCGGGCCAGCGGGCGGCGCGCGGTCCGCTTCATCACCTTGTCGATGTCGGCGTCGGCGACACAGTTGAGGGTGTTGGCGCTGGCCGCGCCCATCCAGCCACCGAACAGGGTGACCAGGATCAGCCGGATGTCGACGTTGCCGCGGTCGGCCAGCAGCATCGTCGGGATGGTGGCCACGAGCAGCAGCTCGATGACGCGGGGTTTGGTGAGCGCGATGTAGGCCAGCGGCTTGCGCACGATCCGCGCGCCCAGGCTGTCGCCGGCGAGGCGATCGGCCAGCGCCGTCGACGAGCTACCGTGCGCACCGCTACTACCCGGCTGGTGACCGATCCGCACTGTTTCTCCTCGCACGCTGTGCTTCTCATCCGGCAATGGAACGAGCAGCGCGCGGCTGCGGCGCGGCCACTACTACAGACGATGGTAGACCCACGCCGACGCCGCTCCGCGCCAGGGCCCCGCGACCGTGCGGGTGGTCACCATCCCCCGCGTGCCGGGAACGGGCCTACACTCACACCCAGGGTTCGCGCCGGTTCGGTATAGCAGCACCTCTAGGGTATTCCTGTACATCGGTACGCACCCCGGCCGCGTGCGATCCGGATCCAGACACCATCGCCGCTGCCATGTATCGCCGTCGACGAAACCTAGGTCAGGAGAACCACGGTCGTGTCAGTCACAGACGACATTCGCGCCCTCACTCAGCGGAACTACCCCAGCGACTGGACGGACCTGGACACCAAGGCCGTCGACACGGCCCGTGTACTCGCCGCCGACGCGGTGCAGAAGGCGGGCAACGGCCACCCGGGCACCGCGATGAGTCTCGCGCCGGTCGCCTACACGCTCTTCCAGCGCACGATGCGTCACGACCCGACCGAGCCGCGCTGGGTCGGCCGCGACCGCTTCGTCCTGTCCTGTGGGCATTCCAGCCTCACCCTCTACGTGCAGCTCTACCTGGCCGGTTTCGGCCTCGAGCTCACCGACCTCGAGCAGCTGCGCCAGTGGGACTCGCTGACCCCCGGCCACCCCGAGTTCCGCCACACCGACGGCGTCGAGATCACCACCGGCCCGCTGGGTCAGGGCCTGGCCTCCGCCGTCGGCATGGCGATGGCGGCCCGGCGTGAGCGCGGCCTGTTCGATCCGGACGCCCCGGCGGGCACCAGCCCGTTCGACCACTTCATCTACACCATCGCCTCCGACGGCGACCTGCAGGAGGGCGTCACCGCCGAGGCCTCCTCGATCGCGGGCACCCAGCAGCTGGGCAACCTCGTGGTGATCTACGACGACAACGAGATCTCCATCGAGGACGACACCGACATCGCCTTCACCGAGGACGTCGCCGCGCGCTACGAGGCCTACGGCTGGCACGTGCAGACCGTCGAGGGCGGCGAGGACGTCGTCGCCATCGAGGCCGCCATCGAGGCCGCCAAGGCGGTGACCGACAAGCCGTCGATCATCATCCTGCGCACCATCATCGGCTTTCCGGCCCCGAACAAGATGAACACCGGTGGCGTGCACGGCGCCGCGCTGGGCGCCGACGAGGTGGCCGCGGTGAAGAAGGCGCTGGGCTTCGACCCGGAGAAGTCCTTCGACGTCGACCCGGCCGTCATCGAGCACACCCGCAAGGCCCAGATCCGCGGCACCGAGGCCAAGGCCAGCTGGCAGCAGGACTTCGACGCGTGGGCCGCGGCGCACCCGTCGAACAAGGCCCTGTTCGACCGCCTGCAGACCCGCTCGCTGCCCGCGGGCTGGACCGAGGAACTGCCGACCTTCGAGCCCGACCCGAAGGGCATGGCCACCCGCAAGGCCTCCGGCAAGTTCCTGGCCGCGGTCGCCGATGTGCTGCCCGAGCTGTGGGGCGGTTCGGCCGACCTGGCCGAGTCCAACAACACCACCATGCCCAACCAGCCGAGCTTCGGCCCGGAGTCGATCTCCACCGGCATGTGGAAGGCGCAGCCGTACGGGCGCACCCTGCACTTCGGCATCCGCGAGCACGCCATGGGCTCGATCCTCAACGGCATCGCGCTGCACGGCCCGACCCGCCCCTACGGCGGCACCTTCCTGGTGTTCTCCGACTACATGCGCCCGGCCGTGCGTCTGGCCGCGCTCATGCGGGTGCCCTCGATCTACGTGTGGACCCACGACTCCATCGGCCTGGGCGAGGACGGCCCCACCCACCAGCCGATCGAGCACCTGGCCGCGCTGCGCGCCATCCCGGGCCTGAACGTGGTCCGCCCCGGTGACGCCAACGAGACCACCTACGCCTGGCGCACCATCCTCGAGCGTGACTCCGACGAGCACACCTCGCACTTCCACACCTACGACACCCCGCACCAGGACGGCCCGTCCGCGCTGGCGCTGACCCGCCAGGACGTGCCCACCCTCGAGGGCACCAGCTACGAGGGCGTCAAGAAGGGCGGCTACGTGCTGGCCGAGGCGTCCACCGGCACCCCGCAGGTGATCCTCGTCGGCACCGGTTCGGAGCTGCAGCTCGCCGTCGCCGCGCGCACTACGCTGGAGGAGCAGGGCATCCCGACCCGCGTGGTCTCGATGCCGTGTGTGGAGTGGTTCGACGCGCAGGACCAGGCCTACCGCGACGAGGTCTTCCCGCCCGCGGTGCGCGCCAGGGTCGTCGTCGAGGCCGGGATCGCGATGCCGTGGTACCGGTTCGTCGGTGACGCGGGCGAGATCGTCTCGATCGAGCACTTCGGCGCGTCGGCGAACTTCAAGAAGCTCTACAGCGAGTTCGGTGTCACCGCCGATGCCGTCGTCGCCGCCGCGCAGCGTTCGCTCGACAAGGTGAAGGGGTAAAGACCATGGCACAGAACGAGAATCTCGCCGCGCTCTCGGCCGCGGGGGTCTCGGTGTGGCTCGACGATCTGTCCCGCGATCGGATCGACTCCGGCAATCTCGCCGAGCTGATCGCGACCCGTGGCATCGTCGGGGTCACCACCAATCCGAGCATCTTCCAGGCCGCGCTCAGCAAGGGTCACGGCTACGACACCCAGCTGCGTGAACTCGCGGCCCAGGGCGCCGACGCCGACGCCGCGATCCGCACCATGACCACCGACGACGTGCGCGCCGCCTGCGACGTGCTCGCCCCGGTCTTCGAACAGACCGGCGGCGTGGACGGCCGGGTCTCCATCGAGGTCGACCCGCGCTTCGCCTTCGACGCCGACAAGACCGTCGCCCAGGCGATCGAGCTGTGGAAGATCGTCGACCGCAAGAACCTGTTCATCAAGATCCCGGCCACCGAGGCGGGCCTGCCCGCCATCACCGCGGTGATCGGCGAGGGCATCAGCGTCAACGTCACGCTGATCTTCTCGGTCCCGCGCTACCGCGCGGTGATGGGCGCCTACCTCGACGGCCTGCGCAACGCCAAGATCGGCGGCCACGACCTGGCCCGGATCCACTCGGTCGCCTCGTTCTTCGTCTCCCGCGTGGACACCGAGATCGACAAGCGCCTCGAGGCGATCGGCACCCCCGAGGCGCTGGCGCTGCGCGGCAAGGCGGGCGTGGCCAACGCCCGGCTGGCCTACGCCGAGTACCAGGACGTGTTCGACGGTGGCGCGCACACCTCCACCTACAACCACCTCGCCGCCCAGGGCGCCAACCGGCAGCGGCCGCTGTGGGCGTCGACCGGGGTGAAGAACCCGGACTACTCCGACACCCTCTACGTCACCGAGCTGGTCGGCCCGAACACGGTCAACACCCTGCCGGAGAAGACCCTCGAGGCCTTCGCCGACCACGGTGCGGTCCGCGGCGACACGCTCAGCGGGCACGCGGTCGAGGCCGCCCAGGTCTTCGCCGACCTGGCTGCCGTCGGCATCGACCTGGACGACGTGTTCGCCCTGCTCGAGCGCGAGGGCGTCGACAAGTTCGAGTCCGCGTGGGGCGAGCTGATCGAGGCCACCACCGCCGAACTGACCGCGGCGGCGGGGGGCAACTGACCCGATGGCCGGCACAGCATCGACGGATCAGGCGGGGCTGTGGCAGAACCCGCTGCGCGACGAACGCGACAAACGGGTCCCCTTCATCGCGGGCCCGTGCTGCCTGGTGATCTTCGGTGTCACCGGAGACCTGTCCCGTAAGAAGCTGATGCCGGCCATCTACGACCTGGCGAACCAGGGGCTGCTGCCTCCCGGTTTCGCCCTGGTCGGCTTCGCCCGGCGCAACTACGCCGACGAAGACTTCGCCGCGGTCGTGCTGGCCGCGGTCAAACAGCACGCCCGCACACCCTTCCGCCAGGAGGTCTGGGACCGCCTGATG